>JAUZEI010000545.1 GCA_030839105.1 Actinomycetota bacterium | reverse complement strand
ATCGGCGACCTCGGCGGCCGCTCGACCCGCGATTCTCTCGACTACGCGATCGGCGATATCGGTGACGCCACGCTCCGGAGTCGCGCTCGGCAGGGCCGCGCTGGTGGCCGTCATCGGCTGCGTCGTTGCTGTCGATTCGACAGCTGGGACAGGTCGAGATCGCCTTCGACGACCATGCAAACGACGACGCCGATGGCGCCGAACAACGCGACGATCAGCATGTCGCCGAAGTTGCCCAGTACGAGCGCGAGGCCGAGGATCAACCCGGCGAAGAGTCCGACCGTTGTCAGTCGCATGTTGTTCTCCTTGAACCTTTCAGATGACACGAGTCAGATGAAGGACTCAGATGACACGTCGCGTCGAGTGCCGCGGCCGCGTGAACCTGCGTACGAAGCGCACGACAACCTTCTCGCGGCGGTGCGTACCGAGCGTTCCCCGCACGCGGATCGGCGATTCGGCCAGGCTTTGGAACGCTTCAACTCCGCGCTGGAACGCCGCGGGGTCGCCACCCCGGTCCGGATGGTGCATCGCGACATACCGGCGGTACGCGCTGCGAACCGCGTCGGCGTCGTCGCCGGGACGTACGCCGAGTAGCCGATACGCATTCATGCCGGCACCGCGGAGCCCGTCGGGACGACGCCGTCGACGAGGTCTTCGACGACGACCTCGACCGCGCGTCCGTTGACCAGCGCCGCAATCGCGCTTCGCACCTCGTCCGCGAGCTTGGGCACGGGGACATCCCACCGGCCCACGACATGCACCTCGACGCTTGGCCCCCGCGCCCGCACACCGACTACCCGCCGACCGGGGAGATAGGTCGCAACCGACCCCGTCGGACCACCCGAGAGCGCAACGACGCTCGGGCAGGCCGTCACGCACGCGGCTATCGCCTCCGTGTCCACCGCGTTCATTGAACGCGCGGCTCTTCCTCTTCTTCTCCGAGCCACACGTCATCGATGGCGATGTTCACTTCGGTGACCTCGAGACCGGTCATCACCTCGACGCGACGAATGACGTTGCCGCGGATGGCCTCGGCGACATCGACGATCGACACGCCGTAGTCGACAACCACGTCCAGATCGACTGCGGCTTGCCGTTCACCGACCTCGACGTTCACACCGCGGCTCGGGCTCGGTGTGTCGGAGCCCACCGGGAGCTTGCTCTTGATGGCTCCGAACATGCGCGCGCCGCCGGTCCCCATGTCGTGAACGCCGCTGATCTCACGGGTTGCGACACCGGCGATCTTCGTCACGACCGAGTCGGAGATCGACGTCTTGCCCTGCTCGGTCTGGAGTTGCGACCCGCCCTTGGCTTCGATCTCTCGGCGGGGGTCGTTCGAACCCGTTCGCGGCTCGGGCGTGGAACCCGTTCGCGACTTCTCGGATGTGGTGTCGGTATTCGTCATCGATTGCGTCTCCTCGCTTCGAAAATGCACGGCCCGTCGCCGTCGACTGTGGGATTCGTGTTCGATCCTCTCCTGGAGAAGCTCGTCTCACACCTCGCGCCTCGCGACATCGCGCCGTGTAGGCAAACGGTCGGACGCGCGTCCGATTGCATCGAGCGCGATCGCGGCAAGGACGAGCAGTGCAGTTCGGGCCGACACCGGGAAGCGGTCGTTCGCGTAGGTCGCGCCCGTGGGACTCGTCCTCGTGCGCATGCTGCGGGTACGGGACGACGCCCGAGAACAAGTGACGCACCCGGCGCGCTTCGGGTCTGCTCCGGCTTCCCCCGTATCCGGGGAAAGGTACGCCGACCTATTGGTCCGAGTCGGGTTGGTGCGGATCGTCCAAGGTGAGGCCGAGCTCGTCGAGCTCCGTCTGATCTACCTCGAGGAGCTCGTCGAAGGTTTCCTCGCCGTCGTCCTCCTCGGCGTTGTCGGCGTCGGCGCTCTCGGAAAGCTCGTTGCGGGCGTCCCGCCGTTCCTCTCGTGCCAGCTCCGCCTGTTCGTCCGGACCTGGTTGGTCGTTCCGACCTCTCGCGGCCATGATGCCTCCTCATGTTCTCGACGCGGTCCCGACCGGTGGCGCGGGTGCGAACAAATCCTGGTCGGCAGCGTACGACTGCAGGTTCCGGGCGCGGCGCGCACCACACGAAGCGGAAGATCGACGACGACCGAGAGAGCTGACGCGAAATTCGTAGCGCCGGGCGGGTGTCGTCGCCGCGTTCGACCCCGGTCCGTTCCGCCCGGTCAGACCGGAAGGTCGTCGGGTGACCAGGCCCATGTCGGGACCCCGGGCGCACCCGAGGTCCGACCGACTTCGACGGCGGGGAAACCGTCGATCGCGGTCCCCGCGGCGAAATGCGAACGCTGCTTGACGACGGCGCCGGCGCGCACGATGCAGCCCGCGCCGAGGACGCTGTGGTCACAGACGATCGCGCCCGGCTCGATCACGCATCCGGCGCCGATCCGACAGCCGTGGATCATCGCGCCGGGACCGATGATCACGCTTTCGTCGATGATGAGATCGTTGTCCGGGAGCAGGTGCAGGACGGTGTTCTCGAGGATCTGCACGTCGGCGCCGATCCGGACCGGTCCGTGGGAGTCGCCGATGATCTTGACGCCGGCGCCGATGATCGTGCGCTCGCCGACGACCACGTCGCCGGTGATCTCCGCGCTCGGGAACAGAACCGCCGACGCGGCAACCGTCGGGACGATGCCGCGGTACGCGTAGAGCTGACCCATCGCGTTGGCCTCCTGTGTGCTCTCGACGGTGATCGCGGTGCGGGGCGGTATCGACAAGTCACCCGCGCGCAGACCTGCGAGCCGACGCATGTCTTCGGTGGACGCAGCTCTGACGATGCGCGCCGGCCGGCCGACGGCGACGATGGCGTCGGGCAACGACATGCCGCTGGGAACGAGCGTCCCTTCGCCGAGAAAGACGCGGCTGCCGACTCGGGCGCCGGGCATCAGCACCGACGCGTTGCCGATCTCACAGAGGTCGCCGACCGATGCGCCGACGACCATGCAACGGTGACCGAACACGCTGCGCCGACCGATGACCGCCGGGATCGTCGAGGTGCCGATGACGACCGAATTCTCGAGGACCGCCGACCCGGTTCCCACTTCGACGCCCGTCCCGCACGAACGGACGACGGCGCCTTCGGCCAACACCGACGCCTCGCCCATCCGAGCCGAACCGATCACCACCGCCGACCTTGCGATCTGCGGTGCGCCCGAATCGAAGTCGATCGTCGTGTCGGCGGGTCCGGCGCTCATCAGTCTTCGAGCAACTGCGCGTCGCGCGGTGTACCGACCGGCATGTCTACGAGTTGTCGATCAGGTCGAGCGACTTCACATGTTCCTCTTGCACGCGCAGGATGGCGTCCGGACCGCGGAACAACACGACCCATCCGTCTTCGCGTTGCACTTCGACGCCCTCGAAGGTTTCGGTGACGACGTTTTCAGCATCTCCGTAAACCATCCGGTAGGTGGGCATGCGGACGCTCCTGTCGTTCGAGTATTGAGTAAGTGTTGCGCGTCTCCGGCGCAATCGCTATCGGGAAGTCAACTACAGGCGGACGCCTGTGCGCCCGAGCGATGGCGGGTCCTCCCCCGACCCTGCGAGTCATCCCTTCTGCCTCACGACGCAGAATCCGCCCGAAGCGCGGTAGCGCGCCGCCGAGCGTGATCCGCGACCGAGCCGAGCGCGGCACGGCGTGCGTTTCGAATCTCGCCCCGTTCGGGTAGTGCGCGTGCGTCGTGCCATGTCCCATTCATCCTGTGCGCGCCGTGCAGAAGCGGAGGCTCCATGAGCCGGCTCGGACCGGACAACGCATGAGGCTCGGGCGTGGGCTCGGCCGCGGACTCGCGGCCGGCGCGGCCGGGACGACCGCGCTCGACGCCGTGACGTATCTCGACATGGCCGTGCGCGGACGTTCGCCGAGCAGCACACCGCAGGACACCGTGGAGGCCTTGGTGGCAAAGCTGCGGCTCGCGGTTCCGGGTGACGACGACACCCGAAAGAACCGGTTGGCCGGCCTCGGTGCGTTGACCGGGATCGGCGCCGGGATCGGCGTCGGCGCGACTCTCGGGCTCGTGACGCGCTTCGGTGTCCGGCCCAACCTGACCGTCGCCGGCCTCGCCACCGGCTTCGGTGCGATGGCCCTTTCCGATGGACTCATGACCGTCCTGGGCGTGACCGATCCCCGCACCTGGACTGGAAAGGACTGGCTCAGTGACGTCGTGCCCCACCTCGCTTACGGGATGGTCACCGCCGCGGTCCTCCAAGCTCTCGATCGAGGCCGCTGAGGGGGAGCCTGTCGATCCCTATTGACCGACTCTTCCGTCGATCCGCTCGCGCAAGAGATCTGCGTGACCGTTGTGACGGGCGTACTCCTCGATCATGTGCACGAGAACCTCGCGCAGTGGGACTCCACTCTTCTCGCCGAGAACACCCAGATCGGGCGAGCTCTCGACGAACTGCTCGGCGAATGCAACCTCCTCGCGCCAAGTTTCCCACGCCGCGGCCACGAGGCCGGGGTCGGGCAGCGCTTCTTCGAAGTCCCGATTTCCATAGTGATTCGGCACGTCGAGGCCGGCCATCTCGTGGCGGAACCAATACCGCTCGACGTCGGTCAGATGTCGCAGGAGCCCGAGTAGCGAGAGATCCGAAGGTTCCACCGAGCGTCGCGCCATGCCCGCGGCATCGAGACCGGCGCACTTCATCTCGAACGTCAGACGACGGTCGCCGAGAAACCCGACGAGCATCGCGCGTTCGTTGTTGTCGAATCCGCCATCGGCTCTCGGATCGTCATCAGGTTCCAAGAACATGTCCGACCAACCGAAGGTGCGAACAGGAACATCTCTCTCCGAGCTCTCCCCGGTCACCCACATACATTGCCCGATCGAGCGCCGCACGGCGAGTACCGATCAACAGTTGCCTCTTCACGGCACTCTGCGACACCGAACCCGTGCACAGAGGAGTCGTGCTCGTCGGCCGCGCCGGTGTGGGCTTGGTCCAAAAGCACTCGACCCCCCTTGTGACAACGAGCCGCGGGCGCTTCATTGCGATCAACCTGCAGCAGCTCACGCGGGGTCGAGCCCGTGACCCGCGGATGGTGCCCTCGAGCTAAGGAGCCGTGCGTTGCCAGATGGTCACGTGCGCATTGTCGAATCTGTTGTCGCGTGCGGTACTGAATCCGAGTCCGCGCAACACGGTGTTGAAGGCGAGCCCACCGCGACGCACAACGCCGGACTCGGTTTCGACGTAGAGGAAGACTCGATCCGCGCCCCCGATCGCGCGTGCGATGTTGGTCTCGTGGCCGGAATCGGAGTTGGTGCTGAGCAGGAACTTGTTGCCGAGGCGGCCGGTAAACGTGATGTAGTGGAAGCGACGGTCGCGGATCTCGGGCTTGAAGGCGACCTTGGCGTGGTGCGGCACGAGCACGACATGAAGGTCGGACGCGACGGCGTACGGATACACGGCGCCGTCGTTCTCGATGAACACCGCGTCGTTGGTCGAGAGCTCCCGTTCGACGAACCGGGTCGCCGACCTCGATCCGCTCAGTGGATAGCTCGGCCCGCCGTCGGACGCTCCCACCACCAAGAGAGCCGAGACGACGACCGCGGCCGCGTCGAAGCCGATCCGGCCTACATGGCGGCCCGACACCGCCGTCCGTGCCCATTGCAGCGCGCTGGCGATTCCGGTTGCGAAGATCGGGACGAGCCACAACGAGAGTCGCATTCCGGCGGCGGTCGGACCCAACGGCAGGACGCTTGCCACGCTGGCGGCGAGCGCCACGAATGCCAGCAGCAGCAGATACTGCGCCCGCAGCCCACGCGCCGAACGCCGTCGAACCCGCGCATCGGCGGCCAGTGCGACGAATGCGGTGATCAAGATCAGCGCGGCCCACCATGCGGGGCCGCCGGAGAAGACACCGGCAACGCGGCGCAAGTGGGTGACGACGGTCGAGACGAACCGGAGCGGTTGCAGGTCGAAGCCGACGATGCCGTCATAGTTGCGCTTCCACCAGAGCTCGAGTGACCTCGCGCTGTATGTCCGGCTCACTGCCAGAGACAGCCCAAGCGCCAGCACAGTCTGTCCTACGACGGCGGCCACGCGCATCGAACGGTCGCCCGCCGGTCGCAACAACAAGATGATCCCCGCGACTACGGCGGCCACGAGTGCAAACGGGCTGAAGAATCCCACCGCGAATGATCCGACGACCCAAAGTGCGACCGCGCGCCACCCGAAGCGGACGCGAACGATGCGCGGCAACACGGCCGCGAACCCGAAGACGATGAGTACGTCCACGACGTACGACTTCACTCGCCCGGAGTACGCGATGTTGAGGCTCTCCGCGGCGATGGCCGTGCCCACGAGCAAGCAGATCGACCGTGCGTAGCCGAAGCGGCGAAGCAGGACGTATGCAACGGGCGGAGTCAGAACCCCGGCCACGAAGGCGAGGTCTGCCATCCTTTCCGGCCCTGCGACTAGGCGATTCCACACCATCAACGCGCCGGTGAAGCCCGGCGCGGAGAACCCGACGGTGATGAAGTTGCCGAGCGACCCTTTCGCGGCTCCGAGTGCCTGCCAGGCATCGTCTCCGGACAAACCGTCATGCGGGAGGACGTTGCGCCGCGTGATGACCGCAGCCACCAACAAGCCGACAATTGCGAGCACGTCCAGCCGCCCGAGTCTCGCGCCCGATCGCGCGCGCCCGGAATGCGCCGATAAATCCATTCGTGTCACGGGCTGCGGTTTGGTCGTAGCGCCGACGGTGTCCGGCTCGCTCAACATTCACAGCTGCTTTGCTCGGGTCGCCCGATGCACGTATTTCAACGTATGGCACCGAGGCGACTTCATGTCGCTACGAGTTTCACATCGCACCGACCTGGACGCCAATGGCGCACCGTACTGCCGGTTTTCTTCGTCCGACGGCGCGGACGATCAATGCGAGCCGGGGCGTGAGCGGTCCGACACCGAATGGTCGAGTCAGCCGATCAGCTTCTCGAGGCGAATCGGCAGGTCACGTACGCGCACGCCGGTCGCGTTGTAGGTCGCGTTCGCGATGGCAGCGGCGGTCCCGACGATGCCGATCTCGCCGACTCCCTTGGCCCCCAAGGGGTTGACGAAATCGTCGCGCTCGTCGATCCAGTGTGCTTCCACCCTGGGCACGTCGGCACACGTGGCGATTTCGTATTGCGCGAGGTCGTGGTTCAGGTAGTCGCCGTACTCACGATCGAGCAGGCTCGCCTCGAGCAACGCCATCGAGACGCCCATGGTCATTCCGCCGATGAGCTGCGAGCGCGCGGTCATGGGATTCACGATGCGCCCGACCGCGAACACGCCGAGGAGACGGGCGACCCGAATCTCCCCCGTCCCCTCGTCGACGCGCACCTCGGCGAACTGCGCGCCGAAGGCATGCGCAGGTCGCTGCTCGCGGCGTTCGATCTCCTCCTTGGTGTCGACCTCGACGGCCAGGCCGTCGACCGGTACCGACCCGTCGGCTTCGGCAAGACGCGCCCGCAGCCCTTCACACGCGCGGGTCACCGCCCAACCCCACGACGACGTGCCCATCGAGCCGCCCGCCAAAGGCGCTTCCGAGAAGTTGGTGTCGCCGAGGCGTAGGCGAACCACTGCCGGGGCCACCCCCAGCGCGTCGGCGGCGATCTGAGTGAGCGCGGTACGCGCGCCCGTACCGATGTCGGCCGCACAGAGCTCGACGTCGAAGCCGCCGTCGCGTCGCGCGCGCGCGGTCGCCTTCGAAGCCCGGGCGCGCGCGGGATAGGTCGACGCCGCAAGACCCGTTCCGACGAGCCAACGACCGTCGCGCTGCACGCGCGGTTCGGCGTGGCGCTGCGTCCAACCGAACAAGCGGGAGCCGTCTCGCAGGCACGCCGCGAGGTTGCGGCTCGTGAAGGGCGCACCCGTCTCGGGATCAGTCTGCGGATCGTTCCGCAGGCGTAGCTCGACGGGGTCGAGTCCGGAGGCGATCGCAAGCTCGTCGACCGCCGACTCGAGCGCATACATGCCCGGGCATTCGCCCGGCGCGCGCATCCACGCCGGTGTGGGCACGTCGAGGCGGCGGAGCCGGTGCGTCGTGCGCCGGTTTGCACCGGCGTACATCATCCGGGTTGCGACCGCGGTCTGCTCGGCGAACTCGTCGATAGTCGAGGTCTGCTCGACGACTTCGTGCGAGATCCCAACGATCCTTCCGTCGGCATCTGCGCCGAGTCGGACGCGCTGGATGGTGGGAGTTCGGTACCCGACGAAGGCGAACATCTGCTCGCGCGTCGCCGCCATCTTCACCGGGCGACCGACGACGCGTGCCGCCATCGCGGTGAGCACCACGACGGGACGCGGCGTGCCCTTCGCGCCGAAGCCGCCCCCGACATGTTCGGCGACAACCCGCACCGATCCCGGCGGCACGCCGAAGAGCTCGGCGAGCCGGGCGCGCACCGGCGATGCACCCTGGTTCGAATCGAACACGGTGAGCTCATCGCCGTGCCACACGGCGATCGACGCGTGGGGCTCCATCGGGTTGTTGTGATAGGCGGGCGTGCGATACGTGTGATCGACGCCATACGTCGCGGAACGCAGCGCACCGTCGACGTCACCCGTCTCCGTATCCGTAGCAAAGTTGGGATTCACCTTGTCGGGCCGGTAGAGATCCGGATCGTCGGCCCGCAGCTCGACGGCGAACGGTTCGTCGTCGTATTCGATCTCGAGCATTCGGGCCGCCTCGGTGGCGATCTCGAATGACTCCGCGACGACTGCTGCGACAATCTGGCGCCGGTACGCGACGCGGTCGGATTGGAGGACGGCGAGCTCGGAACCGTCGGCGGTCGCGAGGCGCGGCGCGTTGGCGTGCCAGAGAACCTCGAGGACGCCGGGGACCTGTCGGATCGCGTCGGCCGAGGTCGACCGCACGCGCCCGCGCGTGACTGTCGAACCCACGGCGCAGCAATAGGTCACCCCGTCGACGGGATATTCGTACGCGTACGGTGCGGCGCCGCGGACCTTGTCGGGACCCTCGATCCGAACCAGCCGGGCACCGATCGCCGCGGGGGTCCCGGTCGTCGGGCCTGCCCGCGCGGTACCGGTCACGACGCCTCCCCCTCCCGGGTCGCGCCGGCAAGTTCGTTGAGCACCCGCACGACGATGCGCCGGGCAAGTGTGACCTTGAACGCGTTTTCGGGCCGCGGCTGCGCCGCCTCCAGCTCGGCATCGATGGCAGCACGAAAGCGATCGGGTTCGGCGGGCGCTCCCATGAGCTGTGCTTCCGCCACGCGCGCGCGCCACGGGAGCGGAGCTACGCCGCCCAACGCCAGCGCCACCTCGGCAACGCGTCCGTCGGCGACTCGCAGCACACCCGCGACCGACGCGAGTGCGAAGCCGAACGATGCCCGGTCCCTCACCTTCACGTACGACGACCGCGCGCCGTTGCGCGGCGCGGGTATATCGATCGCCACGATCAGGGACCCGTACGGCAGGTTCGTCTCGATGTCGGGTCGTTCGCCGGGGAGGCGGTAGAAGTCGGCCAGCGGGATCGTCTCGGCGCCCTTCTCCGTCTCGATCAACACCGACGCGTCGAGCGCTCGCAGCGCCACCGCCATGTCCGAGGGATGAGTTGCAATGCAATGCTCGGACCCTCCGAGGATCGCGAGCTCCCGGTTCGCGCCGGTCTGAGCGGGACACCCACTCCCCGGTTTCCGCTTGTTACAGGCTTTCGTGACGTCCTGGAAATAAGCGCAGCGCGTTCGTTGCAGCAGATTGCCGCCGACCGTCGCCATGTTCCGCAACTGCCCCGACGCGCCCGCGAGCACCGCAGCTGACAGTACGGGAAAACGCTCACGCACGCGGTCGTCGCTCGCGACATCCGTGTTCCGTACCGACGCGCCGATCCGTAGGCCGCCGTCGGCTCTCGATTCGATCTCGTCGAGGCCGAGCCGGGTCGTGTCGACGAGGAACTCGGGAGTCTCGACGCCGATCTTCATCAGATCGATCAGGTTCGTACCGCCGCCGAGCAACTTCACGTCGGGGTTGGCGGCGAGGTCGACGGCGCGGGCGCGATCCTCGGGACGGAGGTACTCGAACTTCCTCACGCGGAGCGCCCGACTTCGTACACCGCGGCGACGATGTTCACGTAGGCCGCGCACCGACACAGGTTTCCGCTCATTCGTTCACGGATCTCTTCCGGCTCCAACGTGGGCGTCGAGCCCTTGTCGGTGACAGCGCTCGGCCATCCCGCTTCCAACTCGGCGAGAGCCCCGACGGCCGAGCACAGCTGACCGGGCGTGCAGTAGCCGCATTGGTACGCGTCATGGTCGAGGAACGACCGCTGCAACGGATGCAGGTCCGAGTCGCCGGCCAGGCCTTCCACACTGACGATCTCCGAACCGTCGGCGCTCACCGCGAGTACCAGGCAGCTGTTCACCCGGCGTCCGTCGCGCAACACAGTGCAAGCCCCGCACTGCCCACGGTCGCAGCCCTTCTTCGCTCCGGTAAGACCGAGGTGCTCGCGCAGAAGGTCGAGCACCGTCACGCGCGGATCGATGTCGACAGTCCACGGCTGCCCGTTCACGGTCAGCCTGACCTTCGTCACCAGCGGCCTCGATGCACGACTTCTTCGAGCGGTCGCCGGTTCGGATGGCGGATCACCTGCAGCGGTCGGTCGGCCGGATACCCGAACGCGACCATCCACGGGCATGTGAGATCGGCCGGAAAGCCGAGAATCTCGCGGGCCCGATTCTGGTCCTCGACGTGTGCGTGGGCGCTCCCGATTCCGAGCTCGACGGCGGCGAGCATCATGCACATGGTCGTCTGACCGAGGTCGTAGTGCGTCGACAGGCGGCCGCCCTCGTCGGCCGGCTCCGGCGCCACCAGCGCGACGGTCGCCGCCGACGACGCCACGTGCTTCGCGCCCTGCCACACCGTCGAGAGATCCTGGAGCTCAGAACGGTCGGTGACGACCACGAAGTCCCATCGCTGTTCGTTCGAAGAGGAAGGCGACCGCCGACCGGCTTCGAGGATCTGATCCAGGTCGTCGGGTTTGATCGGGTCGTCCGTGTACTGCCGTACGTCGCGTCGTGTCGCAATGGCCTCGAAGACGTTCATGGCGCAGTCGCCTCCCTTGTCGGACCGGATGCGGATGCTGTCGCTCCGCCGTAGCTACCCGCTCGACCGCGGTACAACACGAGTTTTTGTTCCACGCGAACGCGGGATGTGTACCTGGCGCCTCGGTTCTACGGTCGATGCGTAGAGCGGGATTGCGCTTCGGTGGTTCGGAGCATCGAGTCCGACCTTTCGGTTCGGTGTCCTTCCTCGCTCGGTGAGGAGCAATCATGGCTGTGATCGAGTGCCCGCACTGCGGCGAGCCCGTGCAGGTCTGCGCACCCGACGTCGTTCGGGCGGGACACAACGCGTCGAGCGGCGAACCGCGCTGGTGGGTCATGCGCGAGGGTGGCGCCGAGGTTCACCGTTGTCCCGAGCACGCGACGGCCTCCCGATGAACTCAACGCGCTACGCACCGTCACCGCGCACGGTCGAGGCTGCCCGCGTCGTCGCGTCGCAGCTCGGCTGCAACGAGGAAGAAGCCCTCCGCCGACTCCGGGAGCGGGCGGAGTCGCTGCAATACCGCGTGCACAGCTACGCGCAGATGGTGATCGACGGCATGGTCCGGTTCGACCTCTAGCGCGATCCCTGTGTTGTCAGGCCGCCTTCAGCTCGCTCGACTCCTCGGCCGCGGCGACCGCAACGGGTCGCAGCACGAAGAAGATGAGCGCCGCGGTGAGTAGCGCGACCCCGACGGCGACGAGCATGGTGTCCGCGCCCGACGACGCCGCGTCAATCGGATATGCGCGCCAGTCTCCTGGAGAGCTCGACGGCGCTTTCGGCGGCGATGCGAATTTGCTCGAGATCCGCACCGACCTGCTCGTTGTCGGGCGCCGCGGCGGCGACGAAGGTCGCGTAGTTCAGAATGGCGCCGAGAAGGTTGTTCAGGTCGTGAGCGATCACGCCGGTGAGCTCACCAACGCTCTCGAGGCGCTGCCTCGTAAGCCGGTTGTCGCGCGTCAGCTCGCGATGATGCAGCGCGTTCGCGACGGTGACGACGAGCTGGGCGGCAGTGAAGGGTTTGGTGATGTAGCCGTAGGCGCCGAGGTCTACTGCAGACTGTGCGATGTTGGTGTTCGCGATTCCCGAGACCATCACGACGGGTAGGTCCGGGTCATCGGACCGCAGGCGCGCCAGGAATTCGGGACCCGTCTCGTCCGGCATCATCACGTCGCAGAGCACGAGGTCGATCGTGCCGGACGCCAGTTCGGCGTATGCATCAGCTGTGCTGGACACGGCACGGACAGCCACACCCTGATCGGCAAGCATGCGCGCAATCAGGTCGCGATACCGCTCCTCGTCGTCCACGATCAGTACCGTCGCCCGAGTCAGTCGCACGCATCGCCTCCCCTCTCAGACGAGCACGGCGGCGTCACGGCATCGTTGCAACCGTGCCCTCACGGGCTCGGCGGCCGCGGGTCTTGAACAGCTGACGACGCGAGGGCTTCGTCGATCACCCGAAGGAGCTCTTGCACTTCGTAGGGCTTGGTGAGATAGGCGCTTGCGCCCGCGGTGAGGAGACGTTGACGCTGACCGGTCGTCGCGTCGGCGCTCACGATCACGACGGGAATCGGAGCCGTCAAAGGGTTGTGGCGCAACTCCTGGAGCACCTGGTCCCCTGGGATGTCCGGGAGGTGCAGATCGAGCAGGATGAGTGCCGGCTGATGTTGCCGGGCGAGCTCGAGGCCCAGTCCTCCTTGCATGGCGGGAATGATCTCGACGTCCTCTCGATGCGCGACGACGCGTTGGACGAGTTTGAGGTTCGCGAGGTTGTCCTCGATGTACAGCAGGGTTCGGTGCCGCTCATCGATCATCGGGGCCGCGTCGGGCAGCCTGCCGCCGGCCACACGTTCGAAACGCTCGACGGGACCCTCGACGACGGGGAGCTCGACCCAGAAGACGCTGCCCTCCCCGGGCACCGATTCGACGCCGAGCGAGCCACCCATCGCTTCGGCCAGCCGCCGCGAGAGGGCGAGTCCGATCCCGGTTCCTTCGACGTCGGTTCGCTCGGCGCCGAGGCGCTCGAACGGCACGAACAGTCGACCGACGTGCTCGTCGGTGATGCCCGGTCCGGTGTCCGCGACCTTGATCCGAAGGCGCGCCGGGTCGGAGTGTTCGCACAAAATGGTGACGGAGCCGTGCAGCCGGTTGTACTTGACCGCGTTGGACAAGAGGTTCAGGAGAATCTGCTTCAGTCGTTGCCGGTCGGCAAAGACGTGATTGCCCCAGCATGCATGTCGTTCGCCGTGCAGTGTGATGGAGCGCTGTTCCGCGAGGGGCCGGATGAGATCGACGGTCTCGCTGACGACATCGCTGACCTGAACCGATTCTGACGAGAGCGCGAGGTCCCCGCTCTCGATCCGGGAGATATCCAGGACTTCGTTGATCAGTCCGAGAAGATGTTTCCCTCCTCGCAGGATCTGGTCGACCGCTTCCTGGTGATTCTCGTCCAGATCATCGAGGTCGAGGATCTGCGCGAACCCGAGGACCGCGTTGAGCG
>JAUZEI010000488.1 GCA_030839105.1 Actinomycetota bacterium | reverse complement strand
CCGCGTTCAGGTGGCGCGCCGATACGAGCAGATTGCTATCGACATTTTCGTCGATCGAGTTGCAGTGATACACGTCGTAGACCGTCTTGCCGCCCACGATGGAGCTGCTGGCCATGGTGGTCTCGGTCACGGGATCTACGTGGTCGCTCGCGTCCCACTTGAATACGAGGTTTCCTTGGGGGTCGACCTCCTGGACCTCGCAGTCGGCGATGGTCGAGTTCGGCCCGGGTGTAGGGGTGGCCTCGAGACCGGTCAGATCCACACCGCTCTTGAGCGGATAGGACAACAGCAGTGTGTTGCCGTTCGGCAACCGACGAAACTCGTGCAGATCCGTCGGGACACCCACAGTCCGCAGTTGGCTGGTCTGACGTTTCTCGAGGTTGAAGATGTCGAACTTGCCGTTCGGGTCCGTCGAAAACGCTCCGGCGGTCGACATGAATGCGAGCGTGTTGCGGCCGAGCGGCGTGACGTTGAGCGCGATGCCTTCCGATGGACGCTTGTACCACACGGGCGTCCCATTGGTGTCGAGGATCATCGCGTAGGAGTTGGTCCCGGAAACGGGAATGTTTGCCGTCACATACCACCCGGGAGTCGGCGAACCCGATTCTGGGTGGAGGGCAACATGGACCGGCGGAAAGTCGTGCGGGAGACAGCGGACCCAGTACCGAGCCGACTGGCCCGCCGCGTCGGTCGCCTCCACGATCACCGCCGCGTTTTCGGTGAGGTTGACCGCGTCCGACCGCATGGGGCTCGGCTGTGTGACTACCGGGGCGACGAGGCGAACCGAACCGCCGGGAACGGCAGCCGTGTCGATGGTCACCGCGTTCGTGCCTGCCGCACAGCTCAACACGTAGTCGAACGTGGAGGTCGAGAACGACGGGCTGAGTGCGAGTGGCGAGACCGCCAAGGACGCGAGCGGCTGCACAGGCCGTGGATGGATCGTCATGAGCGCGGCGTCGGTTGGCGCATACAGCACGCCGTCTGCGAGAGACGCGCTGGCAAGCCCGGTTCCGAAGTCACCTACACCGAGGTCCCAGCTCGTGACCTCGGTGAGATCCTGTTCATCGAGCGCCACGACCTCGAGGTGATCGACGGCCGCGGCGACCCGCCGGGCAAGTACGAAGACGATTCCGTTCTCAATCGCAGCCGATTCCGAATACGCAGTTGAACCGCCGCTCGGAGCATTGAGAAGCATCGACGTTCTGGGCTGACAGTCGGCGCTGCCGCATCCGCCATTCGACCACGCGTACATCTCGCCGTTGCCGTTGGTCGCGAAGATGTCCGGTCCGTCGATCGCAGGTGTGGCCAGGAAGTCCCCCGCGGCATCACCAGTCTTGGCGACGAGCGCATAGGAGCGCGGACAGTCCCCCGAACCGCAACCTTTACCGGCGAACGCGGCGATCGCGGCACCGGCAGGGACGAAAACCGTTCCGCTCGACGCAATACTCGGCGTGGCCGTGGCTGCCGGTGCCCCCAGAAATCCCAGCCACTGCAGGGTCCCGTTTTGCAAGTCGTACGCACCCACGAACCCGATAGTCCCGAACTGCGCCGCGTCGTAGACGACTCCCTTCGCGACCGCGGGGCCGACGCCGCGCGCCGCGAATCCGGTCGATGCGGACCACAACGGGAGACACGAACGCACGCCCTGCGACGATGCGCACCCCGTCCGGCCGGACGCGTCGAACGCGTACAGACGGGTGCCGCCGTTGACAAGGACCTTGCCGTCCGCGATCACCGGCGGCGTCGCAGGCCCCTTCGCCCCACCCACATCGGCCCGAAATATCGGCGCACACGTGTTCAACACGATGTCGCAGTTGCGCAGGCCGTCCACGTCGAATCCCACGAGGATCGGTGTGGCGGCGCCGGAGACCACGACGAACACGGTGTTGGACGCGCGATCGAGATCGACCGCGGGAACTCCACCCGCAGTGGTGCCCGCCGGGAGCACTGCCGTCCACGCAACGCCGTACGAAGGAGCGTCGTACGCGGTCAACAGACCGTCACGAGCCGCGAACACGAGGCCGTGTCCGGCCACGACTTGGCCGGTAGGAGCGTTCGTCGACATCGTCGATGAAACAAGCGCGGAAACGTTGGCTTTGACAATGTTCCCTTCGGCGACAAGACCGGCGTGCCCCGCGCCTCCTCCCCACTGCAACCAATCACAACCCGCGCAAAACGCCGCAGCCGCAATCATGATCACGACCAGCCGGCACGCTCGCACGAGTCGTCCCCCCGAAATGGCCGGCAGGCAGCAAAACGCCGCGTAGTCGTATGGCTTCGTTGCCGGTGAGTCTGCACAGCGTGTGCTCGCGATCGTCACTTCGCAAGGGACTCCGGTCGAGGGCGAACAATCTGTCCGCCCAAGCGTTGTGGCTCGCCGCGCACGGTGAGGTGCACGCATCCAGAGCCGCGTGCGGTGATCGCACCGGCGCGCGCTGAAAGCGACCGGAAAGTCGGGAGTCGTACCGTCCCACCCTTCCGGCACGGTATTCCTGTGGGGCGCTACGTGATTCGCAAACTCGGCGCGCTTTTCGCGCTCGCGACGCTGCCCTTCGGTGTATCGGCTTGTAACGCACATGTGCGCGGCGTCGTAGTGGTGATCGGCGACTCGAACGTCGTCGAGTCGGCCACATCCTTTACGAACACGTTGAGCAACCGTGACAACGGCTATGTGCCGGTCGTGTTCGCACGTGATCGCGGAGCGATCCGCGAGACTGACTGCCAAGCAACCGAAGAAACGAAGCAACCCTGTACGACCTACGATTTTTGGAAGATTCGTTTGCAGGAAGGCCTTCCGAAGATCGACGGAGACGCATTCGTGATCGAGCTCGGCATCAATGACACGGCCGCTCCGGGCACTCCGACCACGACCGGCTATTCCGGCTATGACGGCAAGGTCGACTATCTGATGGCGCTGTTGCCGTCCGATAGACCGGTGTTGTGGACGAACCTGCCCTGTCCGATCGAACCGCCGTCGAGACAGACAGGCTGCGCGGCCGTGAACACCGCGCTCGCGGCTGCGTCTGCCCGCTGGCCCAACCTCGCAATTTTGGACTGGGAGGCCGCGGCCGGGAACCACAGCGAGTGGCTGGCGGCA
Source organism: Actinomycetota bacterium (assembly GCA_030839105.1). Taxonomy (GTDB): domain Bacteria; phylum Actinomycetota; class Acidimicrobiia; order IMCC26256; family PALSA-610; genus PALSA-610. The sequence goes on along the minus strand of JAUZEI010000488.1, from coordinate 3,002 downwards.
CCCGGCGACGTGCACTACACGCGCGTCGGGCAGGACGCGTGGTCGGGTCTCGTCGTCGCGGCACTGGACGCCCGTTTCCCCGACCCGGGCGGTACCACGACCACGACGTCAACGACGTCGACGACGTCGACAACGACCGTGCCTGTCACGACAACCACTGCGCCCGACAGCACAACGACGATCCCGGACAGCACAACGACGGTCCCCGACACCACCACAGCGCCCGAGTCCACAACATCGACTACGGGACCGTAGGACACAGTGCTTCGGGTCGCGTCCCACCCGGAGACACGTACACCGAGTCGTCCTGCTACTCGAGCGGTTCGATCGGCGGACCGTGACCGCCGCAGTGTGCGAGCACTTCGCGATCGCCGCCCGGCCAGAGAGTCACCGACAGATCCATCGCAATCGCCTGCGGGCCCGGCTCCATCGAGACCAACGCCAGCGGCGCGTCGTCGGTGGCTGCAGCTCCCCGTTCGGCCAGCGTCGCAGTGATCCGGTTCTGCACGGCGTCGGGCATGTACTGCCACATGACCGAGTGCATCAACACCGTCGCTGTGTCGGGCACCGTCACCACGCGTCGGTCGACCCATTCGTCGGCCGACTGGACATCGACTCCGGCCGGTACCGCACGCGCGATCTCGAGCGCTCGGCGCAACCGGTCGAGTCGCGCGAACTGATCGGGCCACACGTACGACATGAGCGTCGCCGCACCATCATCCGTCGTGGCGTCGATCGGGTTGATGTCGCATCCTCGGCGTTCGATGATCGGCGTCGCACCGGCGAAGTCGGCCTGTTTCTCGTAGCAATCGGCGCCAAAGTGCAGGGCAGCGTCCGGCGATCCCCACGTGGTCGCGCCGCCGTCGCAGAAGTAGGAGTCGATCCGGAGATTGAGTCCCGCGCTGCTGCCGATCTCGAAGAGCCGGATCGGCTTGCGTGTGAGCCGTCCGATCTGGGCGAGACCGAGTGCGAGTGCCGCGCTGCGGCCGACCTCGTTCGTCTGCGGATCGCGCGACAGGGCGTCCAGCACCGATGCGGGCGGCGATGCGAACAACGTCCGCAAGAGGTCGTAAGCGCCGTCGACATCGCCGGCAGGATGTTCCGTCGTCGGCCACGTCGCAGCCAGCTCCGGGAACTCGGCGACGAGGACGCCGCGGTGCACTCCACCGAACAACCGCAGCGGCGCGGCCGCATTGATCGTCATCGGCGCGCGGGCGAGGAGATCGGCGACGGGTGCACTCCCCTGTTCGCAGTCGGCCGCGAATCGGCCGAACAGCGCGGCGTAGAACGGCGAGGGCGAGCTCCCGAGCAGGCATCCTGCTTCCTGCCACCGCAGCAACTCGGCAGCGCTGAACTCGGGACGTGCTGCATCAGCTGTCGTGCTCATCCACCCTCCGAACTCCTGATCAGTGCCGGACGCTCGCGACGATCTGCGGCATGAGCCAGCGCGCTTGCAGCGCGGCCGCGGTCGGCGTGAGGTGCCGGCCATCCGGGCGCATCCGTATGCCGTCGACATTCTCGGGGCAGGGGGGTCCGTCGGGACACAACCGGTGCGCGAGATCTACGAGCGTCACTTGGGCGGGATGGCGCGCCGCGAACTCGCGGTCGATCCGGTCGAGACGTGCGTAGCCCGCGTCATCGGCCGCGGTGCCGGCATTGTTCGTGCCCTGCGCATCGTTGGGCGCGGGAGCGGCCACGGTCACCAGCACGACCTTCGCGCCGTACGCGGTGACCCGCGCGAGCGCCTGGTCCATACGGCGCAACATCTCCGCGTCGCCCTCCGCGGTGCCGGAGAGCAGCGTCGTGCCGTTCGCGATCATGTCGGACTTCTCCCACAGGCTCATCCAGAGCACGACATCCGGTCGCATCGCGGCGACCGCCGGGACCTGGGCCGCTTCCACCATCTCGGGGCACCGCTCGCTGTGCGGAGTGATCTGTTCGCCGCGCGTCGAGGTGATGTCGCCGCTCGCCATTCCGCACCCGAAGACGGCGGCCTGCGCGACCGACGCCCCGACCTGGTCGCCCACGGCCTTCAGGCCGGGAAAGAGGCTGCACGCGGTGGAATCACCGAGGATGAGCACGCGCAGACCGGCGGCCGAGCCCGCGCGCGCCGGCGGCCCTGCCCGGCGCGCGGCGTCGTCGGCTTCCTTGGTCTCGCTCGCTCTCGGCTTTCCGCAGAAGAGCGGATCACCGATCGACCAGATGAACTTGAACCTCGGCATCGCGAACGTGACGCCGGGCGTGCTGAGCGCGGCGTGCCCGGAGCTTCCTGCGGTGGTGACCTTGCGGGGCGCCTTCGGTACGGTCGGAAAGCTGAACGACGGCGTCTGCGTCCCGCTCAGGTAGCTCGGCGCGGCCGTCGCACCGGTGCTCGAGACGAACACGATCGCGAGGGTGATCCCGACCGCCGGAAGGGCCAGCCATCGCGCGATCGCGGGTCGCGACGTCCGCGCCCCGTGATCGAGGGTCGCGGCTGCGATGGCCGAGCGATCGCGGCGCGGCAGTCGGAGACCGCGCCGCTCGCGGATCGGGACCTCGATCAGGTAGAAGGAGAGACTGGCCGCGACGAACGTGAGCACGAGACGCAGCGCGTCCAGCGACAGACCGTGCAGGTGCACGCGCGTGGGCACGAGCCACACGATCAACGGCCAGTGGAACAGGTACAGGCCGTACGAGAGTCGCCCGATCCACGCCAGGGGCCGGAATCCGAGCGCGGTGCGAAGTACACCGGGTTGGAGCGCGCCCGCGATCACGACGCAGGCCAGCACCGCGTACCCGGCCGATCCACCGTGGTAGTAACGCGAACTGGTGCCCGTCGCGACGTGCCACGCGTACATCATCACCACGAACGCGGCGATCCCCGCAACCAGCAGTCGCCGCCGCGCGGCTGCGCTCGGCGTCCACGTCGAGAGCAAGATGGCGAGAAGCGCTCCCATGAGGATCGTGTGCGCCCGCGCATCGGTTCCGTAGTACGCACGCAACGGGTCGCCCGGACCGTACGC
>JAUZEI010000483.1 GCA_030839105.1 Actinomycetota bacterium | reverse complement strand
CCGGTTCGACTTCGCGTTCGTCGGTGGGAGTGTTCGTCATTGCTTCTGCAACTCCATCAGGTCGCGGTCGAGGTCGCGCGAAACGCGCCGCGCCGGTGATCCGGACTCTTCGGCGTTATACCACCGGAAGAAGATGATCGTGATCGTGATCCACAAGCTGAAGCCCACGAGGATCTTCATGATCAGCCCCGCGAAGCGCATGTCGTCGAGGGCCGAGACCCCCCACAGACGAGGGACCGTCTCGTAGAACTTGTAGAGCGGCCGGTCGCCGAAGGTGAGGAACGACGCGGGCACGGTCGGGACGACCGACTGCAGGAACAGGAACAGCATGCGCCCGATCGGCTGCAGCCGCGGCACCTCGGGGAGCGGGCTCAGCAACGGCATCCACACGATGAGCGACGACACGACGATCAACGCGTGCAGCGCGAAGTGCAGGAGCGCGTGGTGCAACGACGCGTTCACGACGACCGGCACGTGCGTGACGATGATCACGAAGTTGAAGATCAGCGTGGCCGGAATCAACCGCGAGCAGTACCGCACGCTGCGCAACAACCAGCGCGGCGACAGGAGCCGGCGCGCCAACCACGCGGGCGTACCGATGAGCAACAACGGCGCGGCGATGATCGCGTACGTCGTGTGCTGCACCATGTGCACCCAGAAGAAGTAACGCTCGCCGAGGTCGTGGATCGGCCAGTCGGACGCCACCCACAGGGCGAGGAGCCCGGCCGAGAAGGTTGCGATCTGGAATCGGGTGACCACGGCGGAGCCGGTCGGCGCGAGCCGGGGCCCGAGCCGGTTCACCGCGTACGCGTAACCGGCGGCGATCGCGCCGACGAGGAGCCAGACGTCGGGGTGCGGTGCCCAAGCGGGAAAGGCGACGTCGGTGAGCACGGTCGGCTACGACTTCAGGACGGTGCTGGAGAAGAAGAAGAACAGGATCCCGTACACGGTCGACGCGAGCACGATCCCGGTGATGAACAGCCGGCGGAACACGCTCGAGTCCTGCTTCATGTGCATGTACCACGCCGCGACGAGGAAGAACTTCACCGCGGCCATGATCACGAGCGCGACGATCAACAGGTTCGAGTTGACGTGCCCTTCGAGGTACGAGGTGGCGACCTCGACCGCGGTGAGGATCACGAGCACGATCGCGATCAACACGTACTGGCGCGGTCCGGGGTGGGTGTGCTCGATGGCTCCGACGGGAGTCTGATCGCCGGCCGGCGCGAGCTCGTCGATCGCCCCCGCGGTAGGTGTTCCCGCCTCGTCGAGCGTGACCAGATCGGTGCTCTCGCTCATCGTTGCATCCTCAGTGCGTCGGGATCAGGTAGATCGCGGTGAAGATGAAGATCCACACCACGTCGACGAAGTGCCAGTAGAGACCCGCGATCTCGACCGCCTCCGAGCGGCCGGCGGGAAGGCGGCCCTGCATCGAGCGGCCCCACAACAGCAACAGCCAGATGATTCCGATGGTGACGTGCGCGCCGTGCAGACCGGTCAGCACGAAGAAGGTCGTGCCGAACATGTTGGTGCCGAGATGCAGACCCTCGCGGTAGAACTGGGTGAACTCGTACAGCTGACCGCCGATGAACGTGGCGCCGAAGAGGCAGGTCGCGAGGAGCCAGATTCGCAGGCGCCGATGGTCGCCCCGCTGGATCGCGGCGAGCGCGAGCACCATGGTGAGCGAGCTCATCAACAAGACGAACGATGTCACCGACGTGAACGGGATATTGAGGAGCTTGTCGGGCGTCGGACCCTTCAGGAACGTGGCGTCGCGACCTCGGTACAGGAAGTACGTCGAGATGAATGCGCCGAAGAACAGGGCTTCCGACGACAGGAACAGCCAGATTGCGAGCTTCGAGTTGCTGACGCCGGTGTTGGTGGCGTGCTGGTGGTCGCCGTAGACGGGCGTCGGCTCGAGCTCGGCAGAGCCGCTGCTGACAACTGCTTGAGTCATCAGTGCACCTCCCCGTGCGCGGGATCGGGTTCGGTCGAGGGCTCGATCGCCCAACCGTTCAAGCCGAAGAACCCGACCAGGACACCGGCGGCGAGCAGCCACCAGTTCTTGAACACGAATCCGTACCCCATGATCGGCAGCGACAGGGCGAAGATCAGCGGCCAGTACGACGGCGACGGCATGTGGATCTTGCTCGGATCGAAACCGGCCGGAACGAGATCGGCGCCGTCCGCGCCGTCGGCGCCACCCGCGGGGAGCTTGAGCAGGCGGCCCTCGTCGTCCTCGGTGTACTTGCGGTGCCAGTAGTCGTCGAGGCTCGTGACGACGGGAACGACCGCGAAGTTGTACTCGGGCGGCGGCGACGGGATGCTCCACTCGAGCGTTCGGGCGTCCCAAGGATCGTGACCGACCCGCTCACCGCGCCGGCTCGTGAAGATGATGTTCACGATGAACACGAGCACAGACGTGGCGATGATGAACGCGCCGATCGTGGCGAGCAGGTTCAGCGTGTCCCATCCCATTCCGGAGGGATAGGTGTAGGTGCGGCGGGGCTGGCCCTCGAAACCGAGGAAGTGCATCGGGAAGAACGTGAGGTTGAACCCGATGACCATGAGCCAGAAGTTGAGCTTGCCCATGCGCTCGTTGAGCATCTTGCCGAAGACTTTCGGCCACCAGTAGTAGAAGCCGCCGAAGACCGCGAACACGAGGCCGCCGAACAGCACGTAGTGGAAGTGCGCGACGACGAAGTAGGTGTCGGTCTGTTGCGTGTCACTCGGAACGATCGAGTGCATGACGCCCGACAGGCCACCGATCGTGAACTGCGCGATGAAGCCCAGCGCGAACAGCATCGGGGTTCTGAGACGAACTGCGCCGCCCCACACCGTGGCGAGCCAGTTGAAGATCTTCACGCCGGTCGGGATCGCGATGAGCATCGTCGACAAACCGAACGCGGAGACAGCGACCGGGCCGAGGCCCGACACGAACATGTGGTGCGCCCACACTCCCCAGCCGAGGAAGCCGATCGCGATGCCCGAGAACACGACGATCGAGTAGCCGAACAACGGCTTGCGGGAGAAGACCGGGAGGATCTCGGAGACGATGCCCATGCCCGGCAGGATGAGGATGTACACCTCCGGATGGCCGAAGATCCAGAACAGGTTCTGGTACATCAACGGGTCGCCGCCGGCCGCGGCATTGAAGAAGTTGGTGTGGAAGTTGCGGTCCATGAACACCATGATCAGCGCGGCGGTGACGGGCGGCATCGCGAACAGCGTGAGGAACGCGATCACGAGGATCATCCACACGAAGACCGGCATGCGCATCAAGGTCATGCCGGGCGCGCGCATGTTGAGGATGGTCACCAAGAAGTTGACGGCGGTGGCGACGGAACCGATGCCCAACATGATGAGGCCGACGGTCCAGAAGTCGGCGCCCCGCCCCGGCAGGTAGCCCTGCGCGAGCGGCGTGCTCGTGAGCGGCGCGTAACCGAACCAGCCACCGTCGGGCGCGCCGCCGAGCGCGAACGACGAGTAGAGGAAGAGTCCGCCGAACGCGAACACCCAGAAGCCGAGCATGTTCAGCCGCGGGAACGCGACGTCGCGCGCGCCGATCATGAGCGGCACGAGGTAGTTACCGAACGCGGCCGCAATCGGC
>JAUZEI010000465.1 GCA_030839105.1 Actinomycetota bacterium | reverse complement strand
CGTCGACCACCTTCTCCTCTAGCGGTTGCTGCTCGCGCTCTTCGGCCTCGCGCCGCTGGGTCACCTCGACTCGCGCGGCCTGCCAGGCCGACCAGTGGCCGGATACGAGCGCCCAGATCGAGAGGGCCGCAATGAAGGTCACCGAGTTGATCCAGCCCGTCGTGATGCTCACCGGGATCATCGCGATCCAGAAGAGGGTGAGCCACCCGTTCACCCGCCGCATGAATACGGGATCACCTTGCACCGAAGCAAAGATGGAAGCGGCAAGGTTGCGCATGACAGATATTTCCACCGCGGGACGCAGTACTAAACGTTGATCGTCGCGAACGATCGCGGAGAGTGAGGCTTTCCGGCCATCCACGGTGGCCGCCACGGCGCCTCGAGGTGGCCGAATCCATCGATCGGTTCGCTCGACGGCGGCGCGTCCCGTCACAATCGGAGCATGGCATGCGAGTCTTACAACCGATGTCGGTGAGCACGCGGCCACCGACGATGGCCACCGATTGGGCGCTCGATCCGAGGCTGAAGACCGCGGAGTGGAGGTCGGCGCACGCGCCGATGCGACGCGGTCGGTAGACGACCATGCTGCGCCGGGTCCCGGTTGTGATCGTCGTGGCAGCCGTGCTGGCAGGCGGCGCGTATCTCGCCATCAGTCAGTGGTCGTCGGCACCAACGGTGGTCGTCATTGGGGACTCCATCACCTACTTCTCGGGCAACGACATCAGAGCCGCTCTCGGCGCGGGCTATGACGCCGACATCGACGCCGGCATCGGACGGCGCATCGACGAAATGCTCCCTGCGCTCGAGCGCGCGGCGCACACCCATCCCTTCGCCGTCGTCGTCAACCTCGGCTCAAACGACGCACTGCAGGTCCGAACTCATCCCGACTGGCGCAGGGGCTTCGACCGGATGCTCGCGCTCCTTACTTCGCAGCGCTGCGTGCTCGTCACCACGATCAACACACGTCTTCCAGGCCAAGCCGGAACCGGGACCGTCGCGAACGACATCAACACCGCGCTCGTGAGTGCCGCCGACGCGCATCGCAACCTGCACATTGTGGACTGGAACGCCGCCGTGCACGGGGGAGATGAAGCGACGCTGCTCACCCCCGACCGGATCCATCCGTCGCCCGCCGGGCAACTCACTTTGGCCGCGCTCACTCGCAGGGCCCTCGTCGACCAATGCCACAAGTAGCAGCTGTTGCCGTCCGACGTGAGCTGTCGTGATCGTACTGAACGCGAATCGCGCGGCACGCCAAACGGCGCGACTCAAACGGTCCGACCACAACATCGTGTCGGAGACGTGCTGCGCTGCGGATCGTTACTGTCGCGCGACCGACTGCTCGTTGCTTTCTGATCGCTTTCGGCCGCCCCCGTCGCGAAGTCCCGCCGCGTTGGGCCCGCAGGCGCTCGCGCTTTTGTGTTTCGGTCGAACGACAGTGATCCTTGCCCCTTGCAGACGAAGTTGCCGGGTGACATGCTCGAAGCCGCCTGTCGCGATGTGCGGCTCTGGTGCCGGGAGCTGACGGTCGGGGGATTGTTATGTCGCTAAGGCGGGTTCTCGTGATGCTCGCGTGTGTCGTGGTCGCGTTGGGGCTCGGTGGCTTCGTCGGCACCGCGTCTGCGGCGACTCCACCTTCCAACGACTTGATCCGCGGCGCGACCGTCGTGTCCGCGTTGCCGTTCCTGCGCACGGTAGACACGACGGGAGCGACAACGGACGCAAACGACGCGCAGGTCAACCAGACTTGCGGTGCTCCCGCAACGAACAACAGCGTGTGGTACAAGTTCACCGCCGGCGCTCGCGACACCATGCTCGCGGTCGACACAACCGGGAGCACGTACTCCACGGGGGTAATTATCGCGACGGGCGCTCCGGGCGCGTTGACGACCCAGGCGTGCGGTCCGGTTAGCGCCAGGGTGGCGACCGTGTCCGGCCGGACCTACTACATCTTGGCTTTCGCGGATATCGGTTCGGGTGGAACGCTGCACATCTCGATGCATGGTCCCGCACCTGTTCCGGCGAACGACAAGATCGGACACGCCGCCGTCGTTTCCGCATTGCCGTACCGCGCCACGCTCGACACGACGGCCGCCACGACCGATGCCGTCGACGCTCAGGCGAACGCAACCTGCGGTGCGCCGGCAACGGGTAACAGCGTTTGGTACAAGTTCACAGCCGGACCGAACGACCGCAACATCTTCGTCGACGCCTCCTTCAGCGACTTCAACGCGGGTGTTCTCATCGCCAAGGGCACACCTGGTGCGTTGACGACTGTGGCATGCAGTTTGTTCTTCGTGACCGCCAAGGCGACGCCGGGCACCACGTACTACATCATGGTCTTCGACGCCTTTGGTGGGGGCGGTGGCACGCTGAGGCTCAACATCGGTGATGCGCCGAACATCACCCTCAATGTCGGCGAGCGAGCGCGCATCGACACGCACGGAGTGGTGCATCTCACGGGCGAGTACAGCTGCACCGGAGCGAGGAGCCTCCATATCTATGGAAGTCTCATCGAGATCGTCGGGAACACGGTGCCGGTCGGCAACTTCGACACACTTGGCGTTCCGGCGCCCATCTGCAACGGCGGACTCCACTTGTGGACCGGCCTGGTCCTACCGACCAGACTCCCGTTTGCACCGGGCAAAGCGGCACTGTTCATCAAAGCATTTGGATGCGGCGACATCGCGTGCACGCTGATCGGTCAGACGCGCGTGGTGGAGCTGATACGCGGCGGCGCCGGTACATCCAGCTCCACACCCAACGGGAGTGTCAGCACCCGGACGGTCCGTCGTTCGTCGGTACGCGCCTATGGGAATGCCCTTCACGCCGCCACCGCCACCTGGGGTCACTAGACACCACGACATCAGAACGATCACGCCCGAGCACGCCGACACTTCTTCGAATGGGGCGCTTGTGTCACGATTCTTGAAGGCCACCACGGTTGCGATGCTTGTGAGCGCGGTCGCAGGTATCCCTCTCGGGACGGCTCCGGCGCTCGCCGGGACCGCGGGCATCGGCAAGGTCACCGTGAAGCACGTCTGGCTCGACTGGACCCCGCCGCGCAACTCGGCGCAGGCCGCATCGCCGAGCGCCCAGACAGCGGCGAGCCCGTCGATCCCAATGTTCTCGGCGACCGTGCAGGACGGCTCCTCGACGTTCCGCTACTGGATGGTTGGCAAAAGTCCGTTCGTTGCCCAGACACAGCCGAGTACCACCGTTGCCACGACGCTGATCCCCGTCGTCATCCGGTTCTCGAACGGCGACACCTGGGACCCGAGAGTGATCGACTCGTGCGACTCGCAGAGTGCGCTGACGCGCGCACGGAACTCGCCCATCTTCGTTGCCCAGCCGTGGAAGTTCGGCGGTACGAGCGTGGGCACGGGTCAATACATCGACGCCTTCCAGCGGGGCCAGTTCTACCGTCAGACCAATCCGCGCGGCATCAACCCCGGCTACCACGTGAAGCTGGCACTCAAGACGCACGCGCCGCTCGTGCTGCAGGTTCCGACGGCCGACGCGGCCGAGAGCACGACGGGGTGCGGCACGCACAAGCTCGGCGCGGTGGAGATCAACTACCTCGACTCACAGATCCAGCATTACATCACCGCCACACTCGGACCGGCGACCACGACGACCTTCCCACTCTTCCTGCTCGACAACGTCGTCGAGTACATCGGCAGCACCGGCAACTGCTGCGTGCTCGGCTACCACAGCGCGTTCGGAAACGCAGGCCAGCTGCAGACCTATGGCGTGTCGATGTACGACAACAGCCGCGACTTCCAGGGCATCGCCGACGCGTCGATCATGGCGCACGAGGTCGGTGAGTGGATGAACGACCCCATTGGCATCAACCCTACGAAGCCGTGGGGCAACATCGGTCAGGTAACGGGTTGCCAGAACAACCTGGAGGTGGGCGACCCCTTGACCGGCACGGGGATCACCGACACGCTCAATGGCAAGAAGTACCACCTGCAGGAGCTGGCATTCTTCAGCTGGTTCTACCACTCGAGACCGAGCCTTGGTGTCAACGGATGGTTCTCGAGCAATGGGACGTTCAGGACGTCAGCAGCACCCTGCTGAGCCTGAAGTCGAGCGCTCCGCCGGCGTCGAATTTGGAAGGCGCCCCGATTGGGTGGCTACCCGGCGTCGGGGCGAGAAGACACGGTGGTGTGCGGACCACCGCTCAAGCGCTTCTCCCAGACGAGGAGCGTCTCATCGACCTCGATCGGCCCGGTGCGGAGTTGGATCGTGCCCGTCACACGCCTCGGAGCCTCACCCGCACTGGCGTATCCGCATCGGCGGTACAGCGCTTGCGCGGGAGCGTTGTCGACGCTGACGTCGAGGCGTAGTCGATGGAACCCGCGCCTTCGTGCCTCGTCTTCTGCATATGCGGTGAGGGAAGAAGCGACGCCGTGCCGGCGGTATTCGAGCCGGATCTCGACGTCCTGCAACTCCGGCGGATCGGTCAATGCGAGGTGTGCGTGGCCCAGCGGCTCGCTGCCTTGCCACGCCACCAGATAGACGCCGTCGCCCTGGTGCAGGCGCGCGAGACCGAGAACGGCGCCGACCACATCGATCTCGGTCGAAGCCAGCGGTCGGATGTCGGGCACTCCGCACAGATTGCCTGCTCGTACACGGGGATGCGACCGGCGCCGAGTCGCAACTGCGATCGCGTCCGGCGAACGACAACTTCCGACGCGCGGCTTCGAACCGGGCATGGCATCGTGAGCGACAGGTAAAGGTTCTCGCCACATTCGCTCGCGCGCATGGGCCGACGCGCGGTGGGTACGGAACGGACGTGGCCAGGGATGGCCCAGGGGGGAGGCGGACTTCGCCGTTCGACCTTCCGCCGACTTGGAGACGCCCCGGCCGGTGGCCCTGCCGGGGCGTCACCAGGAAACCATTCACGGCCTCGTGCAGTCACACCGACGAAGGGACTTCCATGTACATCGGGGTAGGAACGGTCGTCGTCATCCTCATCATCGTGCTCATCGTGTACTTGGCCAGGCGCGCCTGACCGCACGAGCCCGGTGTTCGTCGCCGTGGAGCGCGGGCGTTATTCGTCGTCTTCCACATCGACTTCGTCGTCATCGATGATGTGCACGGCGGCTTCCTCGGCGGATTGTGCCTTGGTCGGGTCGGGCGGGAGAGCGGTCGCGACCAATTCGTCCTCCTGGTCGTCGAGCAGGTCATCTCCCACGAGCGCCTGACCGACTGGCTCGTCGTCTCCGAAGTCGTGTGCGTCGAGCTCCTCTCCGTCGTCCAGTGTCGAGAACACTTCGTCGGGCGGGGGAGCGGTAAGGCCGAGGTCCGCGGCCACCTCGTCAACCGGATCGGCGGCGCCGAGGTCGGGGAGTTCGCGGCCGACGCGGACGCCGATCGGCTCGCCCGCGGCCTGCTCGTCGGACGTGACACCCCAGTCGACCGATCCGCGTGGTCGTTCGCCCGGCGGCACCGCTCCCTCTTGGGGATCGCCGGTCGCCGCCTTCTCCGGTAGCGGCGCGTCCAGATCGGGAACGCCCTCTTCATCCAGGCGCGCTTCATCGAGACCGGGACCCGTTTCTCTGGCCATGGCTGCTCCTTCGCTCCACGTCCGCCCAGTCGGTCGACGCGCGGCTTACCCCGCGCTCGCGGGCGCGAATCGAGAGTGCGTCTGGGATGGATCGTGAGCCGGAGCAAAGTCACAGTGACCCGCACACGATGTCCATTGGTCGATCCCGCGGCGCTCGAAGGGCCGGTTGCGGGTGCTCCATCGGCTCCGCGCCGCTCGGTTTCTCCAATCGCGAGCGCGAACGCTTGTTCGGACCGCACGTCGGGTTACGGGCTCGAGACGGGCGGGTATCCGCCGGGTCCCGAAAGGCGGGTCGAAAGGAGAGGGGCGATGTCGAGCGATATCGCAACCGTCGGGCCCGACACCGATGTCGAGGAAGCCGCCCGCCTGATGCGACGGTATTCGGTGCGCCGCCTGCCGGTGGTCGAGAACGGTGCGCCGGTCGGCATCGTCTCGATCGGCGATCTTGCGATCGAGGAAGATCCGAACTCCGCGCTGGCCGACATCAGTTCCGCTCCGCCGAACGCTTGACGCGACCGACGGGCCCCGAAGGACCCGTCGGTTCGATCGTCGACGAAGCGTCGCCGGCCGTTCCGGCCGATGGCGGGCTACGGGTGCATCGCCGCGCACTGGTTTGCCCCGGCCGCGTCGACCGGTGCGTTCGCGAGTATCGGATGCGCACGCTGGATGGCGCTGAAGTCGAACATGCCGAGCATGGGATCGGCATGCGCGTCGCGATTCGTGAGTGCCGGCAGCCCGAAGCGGGTCTCGATGAATCGCAAGATGGACGTGTGGTCGTACACCGTGTGCGACACGTAGTGCTTCTTGGCGTACGGCGAGATGACGATCGTCGGCACCCGAATGCCGTAACGGTCGAACGCGCCCGCCGTGTCGCCCGGCTGCAACATCGGAGGGATGTTGTCGGGGATCGGCGCCGCAGGCGGAGCAACGTGGTCGTAGAAACCACCGTGCTCGTCGTAGGTGAGGAACATCGCCGACGATGACCAGTTCGGGCTGCTGACGAGCGCTTGCGCGATGTCGTGAACGAACTTCTCCCCGACCTGAACGTTCGCGGGCGGGTGCTCGTCGCTTTCGACGTTCACCTTGCCGAACGGGTTGGAGTCGACGAACGTGACCTGGGGCAGCGTGCCATTCGCCGCGTCGGTGAAGTACTGCGAGAGCGGCTTGAGGTTGGCCGAGTGCTGTTGCACATCGGCAAAGAGCACGTTCTCGGAGAAGCCGCTGGCGGTGTAGATCTTCCAGCTCACGTGCGCCGCGTCGAGCTCACGAAATACGGTGGGCTGGGTGTACCCGCCGGGCGGCGGCACGTCGTTGCGGATGTGTCCGAATGACGTGCCCGCCACGAGGTAGAAGCGATTCGGGAACGTCTGGGTGAGCGTCGAGGCGAAGTAGTGGTCGGCGATGGAAAAGTCGTTCGCGATCTGGTTGTAGAACGGCAGCTGGCCCTTGGCGTAGTAGCCCATCGTGCGGCTGCCCGATGTGTCGGCCGGGTCGACGTTCGCGGCGGTGAACCCTGACATGGTTCCGCCCGCCCATTCCTGATGCGTGCCGTTCCATCCGTGGTTCAGGTCGGCGACCTCACACAAGGTCGTCTTGAGGAACGGGTGGATCGCCGCGCCGCCATTCGGATTGGGGTTGCCTCCCAGCGGCTCGATCGTCGACGCCGGTTGGCCCTGATAGTGCAGTCGGGCGAAGTACGAATCGAATGATCGGTTCTCCTGCATCATCACGACAACGTGATTGATCTTCGCGACTCCGGTCGGCGCGGCCACGGCGCCCGCCGACGACGACGACGCCACGGCCGTACCCCACGTCGATGCCATCGTCGCGAGGGCGAGAATGCCCACCAGATGCCTGCGCCGGTTCCTCAAGATGCTCGTCATGAGCAACGTCTACCTGTCGAGTACTTGTGCGTCAAGCGGGAGCGGCCTGTGGCGCGGAGCGGCGGTGGCTCTGGAAAGATGCGGAGCTGTGCGCGGGCTTACGAACGATCGCTCGTCGGGCTGGACGACGAAAGCCATACGGGCGAGATGACCCAAATATCCGCCACGTCGTCGCGCCGGTCGCCTGCATCGGTCGTCTACGCCCTCGCGGTCCCGGCGGTCATCGTGGCGGTGGTCATGGTGCCTGCGGCCGTACTCCGTCCCCTCGACGGAGACGAGGGTTTCTACGCCTACGCCGTGAGATTGGTCGCGCACGGCAAGACGCCCTACGTCGACTTCTGGTTTCTCCAGGCGCCGCTCCTGCCGTACGTCTACGGAACTTGGCAGAGAGTCTTCGGTGAGTCGTGGTACGTCCTGCGCAGCCTTTCTGTCGTGCTGACAGTCGCGCTCGGGTGCATGATCTATTGGCA
>JAUZEI010000461.1 GCA_030839105.1 Actinomycetota bacterium | reverse complement strand
CGACGACGAGTCAGGCGCGGCGAACGTGTTGCGCGGCCTCGGCATGACCCATCTCTTCCGGGGCGAGCTGGCGGAGGCGGAACGGTTCGTCTCCGAAGCACTCGGTTCGTTCCGCTCGTCGGGCAACCAGCGCGGCGCGGCGTGGGCGCTGCAGAATCTGGCGTGGATCTCCTTCTCCCACGGCAATATTCCCCGCGCCGAGAACCGGCTCGAGGAATCGGCCGACCTCTTCGGCGAGCTGGGCGACTGGGGCGGCCTCAGTTGGGCCTACGGGCTGCTTGCGTTCGTCCGGTACAACCAGGGCCGGCTCGACGAGGCCGCGGCGATCGCCGAGCACATCTCGATCGAGGGCCGGGAGACGGGCAACCGTTGGGCCGTCGGGATGATGGACGTGCTACTCGCGAACGTCGCATTGTGGAGCGGCCGGACGCGCGAGTGCTGCGAGCGCGGGAACGAAGCGATCGAGCTGTTCCGCGAGATCGGCGACCGCTGGGGAGAGGTCATGTCGACTGCGTCGGTCGTTCGCGCCTACGCCGAGCTCGGCAACGACGAGGCGTACGAGTCGACCCTCGCGCGCTACCGCGAAGTTGCACGCACGATGCCCGACGAAGGCATGCGCGACTTCCCCGTGCTCGTGGAAGCCTCGGTGCAGCTGCAACGCGGGCACGCGACCGAGGCCGAGCAGGTACTCGCCTCGATCGAGCCGGGCGACGAGAACGATCTCGGTGCGGCCGACACGCATGCCGCGCTCGGGCTCGCGCGCCTACAGCTCGGCGACCCGGACGGCGCCATCTCACATCTCGAAGGCGCGTACGAGATCGCGACCGACGACGGCCCGCGACTCGGGGTGGGCTGTCGACTCGCCCTCGCGTACGCGGTGGCGCACCGCTGCGACGACACACGCCGCGTCCTCGAGGAGTTGAGCGAACGCAGCGGCGGTACCTACTCCGATCGGATGATGGCGCTGTGGGCCGAGAGCCTCGTTCATGTACAGACCGGCAGCGGCGACGGCCGGGGCAGCGTGGATGCCGCACACGCGATCGCGACCGCGACCGACGCACGCCTGGAACATGCGATCGCTGCACTGGCACGGGCGCATGTCCTCGAAGCGCTCGGTGACGACGACGCGGCCGCGGTGCACGAAGACGCAGAGCGCCAGCTCGCGTCCTTGGCGGTGACGGGCGCCGGTTGGCACCGAATCTTCGACCTCGCCCTCGAGGGCGTCCGCAGCGGAAAGGCCACACGATGAGCGAGATCTCGGAGCGTTACGACCGGCTGGCTGATGCATTCGCCGAGAAGATCGCGGCGGTTCCCCCCGATCGGTGGTCGGCGCCTACGCCGTGCGACAACTGGACGGCACGTGACCTCGTGGGCCACGTCGTCGCGACGCAGGGCATGTTCCTCGGATTCGTCGGTCGGACTCTCGGCGAAATCCCCTCGGTCGACGACGATCCGCTCGGCGCGTGGAACGCGGCGCGCGCCGTCGTGCTGGCCGATCTCGAAGATCCGGCGCGCGCAACCGCCGAGTTCGAGGGCTTCATGGGAAAGATGACCTTCGAAGGCGGGGTCGATCGGTTCCTGGCGTTCGACCTCGTCGTGCACGGTTGGGATCTTTCTCGGGCGACGGGTCTCGACGATCGCATCGAGCCGGACGACGTCGCTCGCGTACGCGTGCAGGCGGAAGCGTTCGGCGATGCGATGCGAGGTCCGCAGGCCTTCGGTCCGGAGGTCGAACCACCGGCGGGCGCCGACGACCAGGCCAAGCTGATGGCCTTCCTCGGGCGCACGCCTTAGCGGCGGCCCCGACGCCGCCTCAGCTCGGGGGTTCGAGCAGGACGAGCGGGATCTCGCGCGTCGTCTTGGTCTGGTAGCCCGCGTAATTCTTGTGGTCCGCGGTGACCAGCGGCCACATGCGCGCCCGCTCCTCGGCGTTCGCGACGCGCGCCCGCATCGGCTGCTTCGGCGCACCCTTGTACGCCACTTCGACTTCGGGGTGGTCGCGCAGGTTGAGGAACCACGCGGGATGCGTGTCGTCCCCGCCGCGGGACGCGACCACCACGATGGTGTCCCCTTCCTGGAGGGGCGACGTGAGCATCACCGCACGCGGTTGACCGCTCTTGCGTCCCGTCGTGGTGAGTTCGAGAACGGGCATCTTCCCCGCCTCCCAGCCGAACTTGCCCCCGGTGACCTTGAGCAGCGCCCGGTGGATCCCGTTCATGGCCTTCAACGTCAGATCACTCGGCATGAGGCGAACCTAGACCACCGGTCCCGAGTCCGGGTCGGACTCCGGGTCGAGGTCGGAGTCGGGTAGTTCGGGGTCGGGCGTCGCGTCCGTCGCGAATGGGGACGCCCGGAGCTGGTCGAGCACGACATCGCAGGCGTGTCCGTCGACGAACGTCGGCGTCGACGCCGCCACTTCGCCGGTCGTGACCGCGTCGCGCACGACTTCCGCGAAACGGCGCATGGGCGCGAGATGACCGTCGCCGTCGTCGTCCGTCGACAGATCGATCGAGTCGCGCGTACCGCCCGCCCGGCGGACGGAGATGCGGTCCTCGCCCACGAGCTCGGCGACCGCCTCGGAGCCGAAGACGATGAATCGAGCAGGCGTATTCGCCACCGCCGCGAACCCGCTGTCGATCGCAACCGAGACGCCGTTGGTCAGCATCAGCGACGCGCTGAAGCCGTCCTCTGCGGTACACGCGTGCAGGTCCCCGCCGCCGTCCGGGCGTTCCTCGACGTCGACACGAAGGAGTGCCTGCACGTCGGCGACCTCCGTCCGGAACATCCAGCGCAAGCCGTCGATCGCGTGCGAACCCCAAGCTCCCACCCAGCCTCCGCCGAGCGCACGGTCGAAGAGCCAACCCCACTGGCGTAGGGGCACGCGGGAGCCGGCCGAGACGCGCGACATCTGTACGTGCTCGATACGGCCGAGCTCCCCGTCGCTGATCATGTCGCGCAGTACGCCGCGCGCGGGTGCGTAGCGGAACTCGAAGTTGCACAACGCGACGACCCCCGCCGCCTCGGCCTCCGCTTCGAGGTCGGCGGCCTCGTCGGCGTCGAGCGCGAACGGCTTGTCGCACAGCACGGCCTTTCCGGCCGCGAGCGCGCGGCGGACGTGGGGCGCGTGTAGGAAGGGCGGAGAGTGCACACTGACGAGATCGACATCCTCGCGCTCGATCGCGGCCTGCACCGCTCGGTCGTTGCGCGCGGACACGACGTCGACCACCTCGCATCCGTCCGTCTCGGCGAACACCCGCGCCACGACGCGTTCACCGAAGCCACGACCGATCACCGCGACTTTCATTCGGCTGCGACCTCCGGCCCTCCATCGCGGACGCCAGGAGATGCACCGCCCGGGCCTCCCGCTCTGCGCCTGGCCCTCATTCGCCCAAGACCTCCGGTGTGTCGTCGCGTACGGGCAGATGGAATCGGCGCAGTCCGGCGTGGGTGACCGGTCCGATGGCGAGCGCGAGGAGCACCGTGCCCACCCCGACGTGACCGCCGAGGAGATATCCGGCGACGAGCGCAGTGCACTCGAGACCGGTGCGCACGATCCAGATGCGATGGCCGCGCGCCGCGATCGCAGTCATCAGACCGTCGCGCGGACCCGGACCGAGGCCCGAGCCGATGTACAGCCCACCGCCCACTCCGAACATCACGATCGATGCGAGGAGCATCGCGACGCGCACGGCCATGCCCCGCGGCTCGGGAATCAGGAACAGCCCGAGATTGGCGATGAATCCCACCGACAGCGTGTTGAGCACGGTGCCGAGTCCGAGGCGCTGGCGCAACGGAATCCAAGTGAGCAGTACGACCAGACCGATCAGCACGACGACGAGCCCGAACGACACACCGGTCACATGCGCGATCCCCTGGTGCAGCACGTCCCAAGGCGACACGCCGAGCCGGGCCCGCACCGATACCGCGATCGCGAAGCCGAGCACGAACAGCCCGAGGACGAGCGGCGGCAGACGGCGTCGCAGCTCCAGCGCGCTCGGAAACGAGAGGACCTGCGCGTAGCGCGCATCTTCGGGCGTGGTGGCGGTCACGAGTCGAGGAGCGTCGACGACTCCAGATCGAGAAACAGGATGGCGTTCTCCTGCCGCCGGAGGATCGACGCCGGGCAGGCCGTGGAGATCGGCCCGTACAACGCCTCGCGCACCGCTCGGGCCTTCCGGAGCTCGGGCACGATCACGAGCACGCGTTCGGCCAGCAGCAGGGCCGGAATCGTGACAGTGACGGCGTGAGTCGGCACCTCGTCGAGCGTCGCAAAGTGACCTTCGTCGACCTGCTGGCGGCGCGACGCCTCGTCGAGCGCGACAACCTTGACGTCGAGCGGGTCGTCGAAGTCGGCGACGGGCGGATCGTTGAACGCGAGGTGGCCGTTCTCGCCGATCCCCGCGCATGTGAGGTCGAGCGGGTTCTCGCGCAGGAGCGCTGCGTATCGCGCCGCTTCCGCCTCGGGGTCGGGCGCGTCGCCCTCGATGTAGTGGAACTCCATCACGGGCAGGTGCGCCGCGACCCGCTCGCGCATGTACCGCCGGAAGCTCGCCGAATGCGACGCCGACAGACCCACGTACTCGTCCATGTGAAACGCGCGTACGCGTTCCCACTCGACGTCCGGCATCTGGACGAGCTCGACGAGGAACGCGAGCTGCGAGTTGCCGGTGGCGAGCATGACGTTGGCCTCGCCCCGGTCGACGATCGCGGCGCGGATGGCGTCGGCGGCCTCGACGGCCGCGTCGCGCGCCATCTCGTCGATGTCGTCGACGTGCACCGTCAGAGCCTCGAACTCGAGGACGGTGCTCATGCGCCCTCAGTCTCCGGCGCGCGATCGCGCTCCGCAGCCGGTTTCCACGCACTGTGCGCGCTTCCGACTCGCGTTCGGCTGCGGCTGCTCATGCGAACTGCGGCAGCCACTGTGCAGTGGCGGCGAGCATCTCGTCGGTCATCTGCTCGACGTGGTCGAAGTCGATCCGGCCCGCGAGCGGATCGAGCAGCATCGCCTCGACGACCTTGTCGCGGTCACCGGAGAGCGCGGCCGTCACCGTGGCCTCTTGCGCGGCAGATATGCGGCGCAACCATTCGGCGAGCACGGGAGGCAGCCGCGGCTGGTCACGCGGGTGCAGGCCTTCCCCGTCGGCGACGCACATCGCCTCGACCACGACGTCGGCCGGAAGGTCGGGCGCCTGACCCGCGTTCGGGATGTTCAAGGGGAACGCGTGTTTTCGGTTGCGGAGGAACGCGTCGATCATGGGAGCAACCATCTCGCCCGATGGCATCGTCGAGACCTCTTCGGAGGCGCGCATCTTCGCGAGCTCTTCCTCGTAGCGACCGGCGTCACGTTCGCGGTCGGCGATCGTCGTGAGCGCAACACCCCAACGCTTGCCCCAGCCCGACTCCTCGGTGAGAAAGCCCGGAAAGAACTCGACGAGGTGCCGATCACCGGCACCGGGCAGCACGCCGAAGCGTTCGAACAACGCGAGCTTGACCTTGTGGTGCTCCAAGAGGTCGCGCTTGCGGAAACCGCTCGCGGCCTTCGCCGCTTCCGCGCCGAAATGCGGTGGAAGCTTGACCGGCTCGGCGCCGAGACCGTCGGGATCGGCGATGAGCTCCCGCAACCGCTCGAAACCGTCTGTACCGCCGACGCGCAGCGACGTGAAGATCGGCAGGTGGTTGACGCCCACGAGCTCGAAATCGAGGTCGAGGAAGTCCACGTCGAGGAGGAGCGACAGTGCGAACTGCGCGCCGGCGATCTCGTGGCAGAGCCCAACGGTCTTGATGCTCGTCTCGTGCGTGACGGACCGGCAGAGGGTGGTCATCGGATTCGTGATGTTCAGCATCCACGCGTCGGGACAGAGCTCTTCCATGTCGCGCGCGATACCCACCAGCACCGGAATGTTGCGCAAGGCGCGCATGATTCCGCCCGGCCCGACCGAGTCGCCCACCGACTGCTTGATGCCGTGGCGCTCCGGGACCTCGAGGTCGTAACGCATGCTCGCGAAGCCGCCGGTGGAGATGGTCACGACGACGTAGTCGGCGCCCGGGAGCGCAGCGCGTTGATCGGTTGTGGTCGACACGGTCATGCCGACTCCCTCGAGTCCCACGACGTGGCGGACGAAGTCGGCCATGGGCTCCAGGGGCGCCGGGTCGATGTCCTGCAAAACGATCTCGGCCTCCGCGAGCGACGGGGTGTTGACGAGATCGATGAGCAGCTTCGGTACCCACTGGTAGCTGCCGCCCCCGACGATGACGATCCGCGGTGCCATGCGGCGATCCTAGGCGTGGGATCTCGGCGGGGATCTAGGTGTCGAAGCTAGGGAGCCAACGGGCGGTTGCCGCGAGCATCTCGTCGGTCATCTCGATGATCTTCTCGTACGGAAGTTGCGCCGCGATCGGATCGGCGAGCATCGCCTCGAGGACGAGCTCGCGGTCCCCGGCGATCGCGGCCTCGACCGTCCACTCCTGTACGACGTTGATGCGCCGGAGGAACTCCCCCATGATCCCGGGCACGGTGGTCTTGTCGCGGCCGCGGACGCCGGTGTCGTCGGCGACGCCCATGATCTCGACGACGGCACCCCCGTCGAGGTTCGTGACGTTGCCTTCGTTGGGAAGGTTCACCGGCAGCTGTCTCGGACGACCCGTCACCATGCCGTCGAGGAGCTGGGCGACGAGCTCACCGGACGGCATGCGCGTCACATCGGACGCGTCGCGCATCTCCTCGTAGAAGGCGACGTCGTCGTCGGCGTCCCGCCGGTGACCGGGCATGCCGTAGTGATGCACACGCCACTCGGATCCATGGTCGTTGGCGGGTTGCACGAAACCGGGCATGAACTCGACGGAGTGGTGATCGCCGGAGCCGACGAGCACGCCGAATCGACGGAACAGCTCGAATCGCACCCGGTTGTTCTCGATGACGTCGAGCTTCGTCCAGTACTCGGCCGGCGCGACCTTGACCCAACCGGCGCGCGCCGGCGGATCCATCCAGATCGGCTCGCTCGCGGCGCGCTCCGGGTCGTTGAGCAGTGAATGCAGCCGGACGAAACCGTCGTCCTCGCCCGCGACGCGCAGCGACGTGGCCAGCGGGTAGTGATTGACGCCCCCGAGGATGGGGTCGACGTCGGCCATGCCGGTATCGAAGAGCAGGCTCAGGATCCATGAACAGCCCACCCACTCGTTGCAGAGGCCGACGGTCTTCACGTTCGTCTCGCGCGTCACCGATCGGCACAGTGCAGTGAGAGGGTTCGTGACGTTCACCAGCCAGGCGTCGGGTGCAACCGCTTCGACGTCGCGCGCGATGTCGAGCAACACCGGCACGCTGCGCAAGGCGCGTACGAGTCCGCCGGGACCGACGCTGTCGCCGATGGGCTGACGGATCCCGTACTTCTGCGGGATCTCGATGTCGTGTTGCATCGAATCGAATCCACCGACGGAGAAGGCGGTGATGACGAAGTCGGCGCCGTCGACGGCGCGGCGCCGATCGCCTTCCGACTTCACGGTCATCGCGATGCCGCGGCGGCGAGCGATCTCCGCACCGAGATCCTGCATGATCGTCATGCGCTCGGCGTCGAGGTCGTGCAGCACCACGTGCGAGTCACTGAGCGACGGAGTGTTGGCGAAATCGGC
>JAUZEI010000423.1 GCA_030839105.1 Actinomycetota bacterium | reverse complement strand
GACTTCCTTGCGCGCTCGGGTCCCTGAAGCAAGCCAATAGGGACGCCACCGAATGTGCGCCCGTCCATCGCGGCGCACACTCGACGTGGCCGTTACTGCCGACCGGCCGCGTCGCTGCATCGAGCGGACTATCGCGCGTCTGTTCTGGCGCGACAAGAGCCCGGACGAATGCTCACGCAGGATGAGAGAGTCGTTCCGTGTTTGCCCTCGCGGACCCGTTCTTGTCGAGTCCGCTCGAACGTGGCTACGCGCAGGTCGCGTTCGTCGCGTTCGAGGTCCTGGTACTCGACGGCGACACCGTCTGTGACTGGTCCGGCGGTGTTGTTCGTGGCCCTCGACGTTCTGCGATGCTGTGAGTGTGGTGTCTCCGAATCGAGACGCGGTCGTCGCGGCTCGGAACAACAGCCAGTGGTGTGACGCTGTATGTCGTTCACACGGAATACCGGGCTCGTTCGCAGCCGACGCTTGGACGAACGCTCGTCGGACACCGCCCTACTACCCCGACGCGGTGACCCTCCAGCCCGAGGCGAACGCCGAGACGATTCTCGCTCGCGTCGACGCGGCCTCGGGCTGCACGATCAAAGACAGCTTCTCCAGCCTCGACCTCTCACGACTCGGCTTCCGTGTTCTCTTCGACGCCGAATGGATCTCTCGCCCCGCCCGAAAGCCACGAACCCCGGCAACCAGGACGTCACGGTGGGTGCGCGTCGCTACATTGCCGGCCCTCGCTCAATGGGAGGACGCCTGGGGAGCGGATGGCGGCGCACCTGGACTCTTCCGTCCTGACCTCCTCGCCGACGAGTCCATCGTCATCCTCGGACACGTGAAGGCCGATCGCATCGTTGCAGGCGCGATCGCAAATCTCGCTGACGATGTCGTTGGCGTGTCGAACGTCTTCACGACGACCGCGCAGGAAGGCGATCCGTGGGCGAGCTGCGTCGAGGCAATAGCGGCGCACTTCCCGGGCCGTGCGATTGTCGGTTACGAGTCCGGCCCGACGCTCGTCGCGGCGCACCGATGCGGCTTCAGGTCTGTGGGGCCCCTTCGAGTATGGGCGAACGAGAACGCCAGTCATGGCGAACCATGACTGTTGATCGCCCAAACACCCGATGGTCAGTTCCTGGTCCATTGATCGGTTCTCGCACGTCTGGTGCCCTCCGGTCGTAACACTCAGTGTTCCGGTGCTGCCGGCCCGCGGGTGTCGAGGTAGCGGCGGGTGGTGCGCCGGTCCATGTGGCCAGTGTTGTGTCGAATCTTGTCGAGGTCAGCGCCGCCCGCATGTGCGGCCATCACGTAACGACGACGGAGCGTGTTGCCTGAGACGGGCCGTGCGAGCCCGGCTTCATGTACGACTTGTTTGATGAGATAGTCGAGGCCGAACCGGGTCAATCGGTCGGGTTCGCAACCGCGCCGTTCACTCAACAGCAGTGGCCCTTTGCGACGCCTGCCGACGTATCTTCGAAGCGCGGCTGCGGTATCGGGGTGAAGATCGATCGAGCGTATGCGGCGGTCTGGAACAGGAACCGTGCGTACGCGGCGGTCTGGAAGTGGAAGCGTTATGCGCGGGGGTCGCCCGCTGACGTCGTTGACATCCGCCCGGATGATGTCGCCCACTTTGAGCCCGTCGAGCATCAGGAGACGGATCAGGGCTGCGGATCGTCGACTGATGCGGTCGGCGGCGGCAAGCAGTGCGTCCGCGTCGCCGTCGCTCAAGAGTTCGGCGGTACTTTCCGAGTCGACCGTTGGACGGGCGATGCCCGTTTCCGAGGACAGCGCGGTTTCGGTCCCGTTCGCGGCGGCGAAGGCGCCGAACGAGGTGATCGCCGAGAGCCGACGCGCCACCGTTGCCGGGCTGGCGCCGGCCAACTCGCACTCAGTGCGGTAGCGGGCGACGTCGGAAGCATCGATCGTGAAGAGGTCAATCTGAGCGCGTCCTCGGCACCACGCGGCGATGTGCTCGAGGTCGGCCCGGTACGCAGCCCGCGTATTCGAAGACCGGCACGCGTCCAAGAATGCAGCGACCGCCAACGTCACCGTCGGGAATCCCGGCTCGGCCGACCTACGCACCATCGCTCCACCATGACCGAATCCACCCTTGACAGTCAACATAATCGACGGACATTATGTGGTGAGAAGGAGGCCCAGGACGTCCGACATGCGGGCGTCGCGAACCTGGAGGTAGCAGTGACCATGCTCATGCGTTTCGACCCGCTCCGCGAGTTCGACCGTGTCTTCGACCAGGCCTGGAGTCAAACCCGCCAAGCCAGCGTCCCCATGGACGCCTACCGCCACGGTGACAACTTCGTCATCCACCTCGACCTACCCGGTGTCGACCCCGCATCCATCGACCTCACCGTCGAACGCAACGCCATGACGATCACGGCCGAGCGACACTGGCAGCCCGTCGACGGTGATCAAGTCGTCGCCAGCGAACGCCGCCAAGGCACCTTCACGCGCCAGCTGTTCCTCGGTGACGGCCTCGACGCCGAGCAGATCCACGCCACCTACGAAAACGGCGTACTCACCGTCACCGTCCCGATCGCGGACCGCGCCAAGCCGAAGCGGATCGACATCACAAGCGAGCCGCGCAAAGAAGCCATCAGCGCGGCCGCTACCTAGCCCGAACACCCGCCATCATGGGATGGGCTCCTCCGACCGCCGGGCCCGGAGCCCATCCCATGAGCGTCACCGCGCAGGGAGGTAACGCTATGGCGCGTACTCCCGATCCAAATGCCGCGAACTTCTACACGCGACTCGGCGTCTTACCCGACGCGTCACCGTCGGAGATCAACACCGCATATCGACAGCTCGCACGCGCGCTCCACCCCGACTCGGCTCAAACCGGTGGCGGAGATCCCCACGCGCTGCAGCTCGTCGTCGAAGCACATCGGACTCTCGCGGATGCAAACCAACGGCAGCACTACGACTCGATAAGTAGTCCCTCGCGAGCGCCGACATGCTCGCCACGATCAGAGCAGTTGACGACCTGCACGGTGTGCCGTGGTACCGGAGCAATCGCGCGACCGTGCCGCCAATGCGCTGGCACCGGACACGTCCTCACGAACGCGCCCTGGCTGCGAACACCGGTCCTCTGTCCGGCCTGTCATGCTCGCGGGCTCGCGCTCGCAGGTTGCGGGGCCTGCGGCGCAACCGGTCGCGCGCCCGCCGGAACACACTGTTGAGCGATGCTTCACCCTTCGGCGGTCGCCCGGACGACCGGGGCTGTTACGGGACTCAGCATGTCCCAAAACGCGATCATGTCGTGGTCGTCTGCACAGTGAACGATCGTCAATGGCGGCGCAGCCTTCAAGCGGAACTGCGTTTCGAGGAGAACACTCGGGCAACACAGTCCACAGAACGGAACTTCTGCTGACCTGTCTGACACGGAAGCGAGGCTTCCCGTTAGACAGAGACGGCCACGGGTAAATGCGTCGACAGGAGCGCGGATTCAGGGACGGTCGCAATGGAAATGCCGCGGGGCAGGCGTAGTGCCATCGCCAGGTGGATGCTGACAGGAATGGCCGGACTCGTGATTGTGTCGGTGGGAGTCGTCACCCACCCGGCCCCG
>JAUZEI010000044.1 GCA_030839105.1 Actinomycetota bacterium | reverse complement strand
CGCGGTACAACCGCCGGATCTCCTGTTGGGAAAGCGCGTCGCTCATGCGATCCCACTTGAGGCCGGCCTGGAAGAGGATCTCGTCGCTGTAGACGTTGCCGATCCCCGCGATGAACTTCTGGTCCATCAACAACGACTTCAGCCGCGCGTGCTTCTCGGCGAGCATGCGACCGAACAGATCCCACGACATCGCGGTCTCGAGCGGATCGAGACCGAGATGGGCGAGCTCTTCGACCTGCTCCTCGAGGTCGTCGTACTTCGTCACGAACATCTCGCCGAACGTGCGCGGATCGACGAAGCGCAGCAATCCGCCCTGCGTGAAATGGATCACCACGTGCGTGTGCTTCGGCGCCTTCTCCCGCGCCGTCTTCGCGCGCAGCAGCTGGCCGGACATACCGAGGTGCACGATGAGCGCTTCGGGGCCGTCGAGGCGGACGACGAGATACTTCCCGCGCCGCTGCACCGAGACGATCTTGCGGCCCTCGAGCGGACCGGTGAAATCCTTCTTGTTCTTGTGCCGTCGTACCGACCGCGTCCCGGTGACGTCGACCGATTTGATCTTCTTGCCGACCACCTCCTTTTCGAGGTCGCGGCGCAAGACCTCGACCTCAGGTAGCTCCGGCATGGTCGCCCCCCTGCATGACATCCGCTTCTTCTTGTAGGCGCGTAAACGCGACCCACGCGGCGGACTGCTCGGCTTCCTTCTTCGAACGCCCTTCGCCCTCGCCGTACTGGCGATCGTTCAGGTACACCATCGCGAAGAAGTGCTTCGCATGATCCGGCCCCTCGTCGCGGACGACGTAACGCGGACGTCCGAGCGAGCGAGCGGCGGCGGCCTCTTGCAGACGGGTCTTGTAGTCGCGACCGCCGGGGCCCGCGGCCGCGTCGGCGATGCGTTCGGAGAGGCAGCGCAGGATGAGGTCGCGCGCGACCGCGAAGCCCTGGTCGAGGTACACCGCGGCCACGACGGCCTCGAACGCGTCGGCGAGGATCGACTGCTTGGCGCGACCACCCGCCGCGTCCTCTCCCTTGCCGAGGAGCAGGTGGGCGCCGAGGTCGAGCTCGCCGGCAAGCTCGGCGAGCACCCGGGCGTTGACCACGCCGGCACGCACCTCCGAGAGCTGGCCCTCGGGAAGCGTCGGGAAGTGCTCGAACACGTAATGCGTCACGACGAGCCCGAGCACGGAGTCGCCGAGGAACTCCAGCCGCTCGTTCGATTCGGGCTCACCGTTCTCCGAACACCACGACCGGTGCGCGAGCGATCGCAGCAGGGTGTGGCGATCGTTGAAGGTGACGCCGATGTTCGCCTCGAGCTTCTGCAGGCCTTCGAGCGAGGCGACTTTCACGACCGATCCCCGCGTTTCACGAACGACCTTCCGAACCGAGACCGGCCAACGCGCATTCGACCGCGTCGCGCACGGTGCGGAGCTCGACGAGATCGTCGTCGTCGATCGAGAAGCCCACCATTCGCTCCCCGAGCTCGGCGATCACTCCTTCGACGAGATCGATGACGGCGAAGTCGTCGGCGTCGAGGTCTTCGCGAAGGCGCGTGTCGAGGGTGACGATGTCGGGATCGACGTCGAGGATCTCGACGAGCTGATCGCGTACGACGCGTTCGACGTCGTCGCCGCTGATCGGCCCGAGGTGACTGTGGGTCTCAGCCGGCACCCGTCACCGCCTCGCGCAACGCCGAAACGACGTCGGCGTTCACGCAGTCGCGCGCGACGCGGACCGCGTTGACGATCGCCGTCGCCGACGACGCGCCGTGCGAGATCACGCAGACGCCTTCGATGCCCAACAGGACCGCGCCGCCGGTGTTGTCGGGCAGGAGCGGCGCGGCGGCTTCGAGCAGCCGAAGCTTCAGCGCGTCGGCCGCGGCGGCCCAAGGTGCGCCGGGTTCGTCGACGACCCCGAACACGCGGCCGGCCAGCCCCATGACCGCGCCTTCGAGCGCCTTCAAGGTGACGTTGCCGGTGATCCCTTCGGTGATGATGACGTCGGCGCTGCGGCGCGCGACGTCGCGGCCTTCGACGTTGCCGACAAACCCCTTCACCTCGGCGAGGAGCTCCCACGCACGTTTGCGCAGGGCATCGCCCTTGCCCGGCTCCTCACCGTTGGACAGGAGCCCGATGGTCGGTTCGGCCACGTCGAGCCGGATCCGGGCGTAGGCCCGGGCGAGCTCGGCCCATTCGACCAACCACTCGGGATCGGGATCGACCGTGGCGCCGCCGTCGACGAGCAGCTGGAGCCGACCCTCGCCGAAGACGGGGATCGGGACCGCGATCGCGGGCCGGTGTACGCCCTTGATCCGGCCGCACCGCAGCAGCGCGGCGGCCATCGTCGCACCGGTGTTGCCGGCCCCGACCATCGCCGCCGCGCGCCCGTCGCGGACCGCCTCGGCCGCCCGCACGATCGAGGAGTCCTTCTTGGTGCGCACCGCCGCCGCCGGCTCTTCGTCCATCGCGATGACCTGCGCGACCTCGACGAGCTCCACCCGGGCCGGCGCGCAACCGTCGGGAAGGTGGGCGCGCAGCGCTTCGGCGGTGCCGACGAGCAGCACGTCGACGTCGCAGACGTCGACGGCCTCGAGCGCCCCCGCGATGATCTCCGCAGGCGCGCGATCGCCGCCCATCGCGTCGATCGCGATCACGGGCGGCACGGGTCGTCCTTCGCTACTCGACGTCGAGGACCTGGCGGCCTCGGTACCAGCCGCAGTTGCTGCACACCCGGTGGGGTAGCCGCGACGCGCCGCAGTTCGGGCACAGCGAGTGCGCCGGGGGCGCAAGCCGCATGTTTGCCGACTTGCGCGAGCGGGTCGCGGAGCGGCTCATCTTGCGCTTCGGGACGGCCATGAATTCGCAGCTCCTCGTGAACGTGATTCGTGAGATCGTACGGACGTGATCGAAGGGTCAGAGATCGAGTGAGCGCAGGGCGTCCCAGCGCGGATCGGGTTCCGCGTCGGAGCAGTCGCAGCTCGTCAGGTTGTGGTCGACCCCGCAGCTCGGGCAGAGGCCCTGGCAGTCGGGACGGCAGAGCGGCACCGCGGGCAGCTCGAGCAGGAGCGCATCGCGGATCAGGGGTTCGAGGTCGACGATGTCGTCGTCCGAGAGGGGATAGGTCTCTCCCTCGAGTGGGTTGCGCTCGTACAGCTCGCCCACGTGCACGACGAGGTCGTCGCCGACGGGAACGAGGCAGCGACTACAGGCGGCCTCCCAGCGGGTCGCGACGCTGCCCCGGACGACGATGCCCTCCGAAACCCGCTCCAGCGTGAGGTCGACGGCGATCGGCTGCTCGTCGCCGACCTCGGCTCCCGGACCGCGTATGTCGGCGAGCGTGCCCTCGACCTGGGCCGTCCGGGACGCGCCGGGGCGCCGCAACAGGCTTGTGACTGGAATTCGGAACACGCTGGAGGTCGGCATACGTGGTGTCACTTCGAGATCGTGGTTCAACAAGGTGTTCTCTGGAGAGGCGCCGGACGGGCCGACTGGTTGGGCCGGGACCGCACGGGCCGGCGCGGGGAATGTACCGCCTGCGCACCGGGTGCGCGCCGGATCCTAGCAGGTCAGCCCTCTTTTCCGGGCGTCAGGATCCGGTCAGATGAGGCGGTCGATCAGAGATCGTCCTGGTCGAAGAAGTCGCTCTCGTCGGCGTCCGCGTCGTTGACGACGGGCGACGGCGCGTGGACCTGGAGCCGCTCGCGACCCTTCTGCACGGTCTGCATCGTGCGGTCGAGGACCACCTCGAACGCGGCGAGCTTGCGGTCGACGTAGTCCTCGGCTTCGTGCCGGAGCGCCGCCGCGTGGCGCTCGGCGTCCTCCAGGATCTCCTCGCTCGTACGCCGTGCTTCGCGCACGAGCTCGTTCTTCTCGACCATTCGCTCGGCGCGTACCCGCGCGGCTTCGACCAGGCGGCTCGCCTCGGCCCCGGCCCGTTCGACGACGGCGTCGCGCTCCTTGAGGAGCCAACGCGCCTCGCGCAGCTCCTCGGGCAGGCCGTCGATCGCATCTTGGAGCAACGCACCGAACTCGTCGCGGTTGATCGACACCGACGCCGACATCGGCAGCTTGCGGGCGGCGTCGAGAATGTCGCGGAGCCGCTCCAGCAGCAGCGTCGAGTCGGGCACCTTCTCCGGTTCGTCCTCGAGCATCACACCTCACCTTCGGCAGCGGTCGAGCGCCCGTTCTGAAACGTCTCGACCAGCCGGTCGTTGACGTTTCCCGGCACCATTCCCGAGACGTCGCCGCCGAAGCGGGCGACCTCGCGCACGAGGCTCGAGGACAGGAACGAGTGCTGGGGGCTCGTCGACAAGAAGAACGTGTCGATCCCCGACAGGCGCTGGTTCATCTGCGCCATCTGCAGCTCCTGATCGAAATCGGAGACCGCCCGCAGACCCTTCACGATCGCGTCGACGCCGTGGTCGCGGGCGAAGTCGACGAGCAGTCCCTTGAAGAACTCGATGCGGATGTTCGAGAGGTGCTGGGTCGCCTCCTTCAGCATCTGCTGGCGGTCTTCGAGGCTGAAGAGCGATTGCGTCTTCTGGGGATTACGGATAACCGCGACGATGACTTCGTCGAAGTGCCGGGACGAGCGTTCGATGATGTCGAGGTGACCGAGGGTCACCGGATCGAACGATCCCGGACAGAGGGCGGTCCTCACGCAGCTTCCCCCAGTCGGACACGGATATCGAGAACAGGCGAGTCAAAGGAACAAGAACGACAAAAGCGTATCGCCGAAGGTCCGTTCCCAGCCGGTCGAGACGCCGGGCGGTGGCACGACCGGATGCCGGCGCGGCCGTTCGACGCTGACGATCGCGCCCGACGCGAGCCATCCGGGCCCCATCAGCGCGCCGAGCTGCTCGGAGATGATGTCGTCGGCGGTTTCGTAGGGCGGGTCGACGAACACGAGATCGAAGGGCGCGCGTTCGGGCGGCCCGGCCGCCAGGAAGCGGCGGACGTCGCGGGCGACCACTTCGGCCCGGCTGCCCGTACCGGCCCGACCGGAGGCGCTCCCCGCGGACCGCAGGCCCGGTTCGAGTATCGGAAGACCCGGCTCGAGCACCTGTAAGTTCGTCCGGATAGCGGCGAGCGCGGCCCGGTCCTGTTCGACCAGAACGGCGGTCGCGGCTCCTCGGGACAGGGCTTCGATGGCGAGCGCACCGGTTCCCGCATAGAGGTCGAGGACGTGCGCGCCGTCGAGGGCGCCGCGCGCGTCGAGCGCGGAGAACATCGCCTCGCGGGCGATGTCTTTCGTGGGCCGCACCGAGTCACCCTCGGGCGCGACGAGGCGCCGGCCCCGCGCCGAGCCCGCGATCACCCGCAGCCCTCGGGGTCTGCTCATCGCGCTCCCGTTCCCGGCGTCGTGTTCACGACTTGAACAAGAAGTCGACGGCGTCGCCGAGGAGGTCGTGGACCTCGTCGCGGAGTTGCGCATGCGAACCGAGGTCCGGGTCCGCGTCGAGGATCTCCTCGGCGACGCGGCGCGCCTGCATCACGGCCTCCTCGTCGCGCGGGATGCGCCCGAGCTTCAGGTCACTGAATCCCGACTGGCGCTCGCCGAACACCTCACCTGAACCCCGGATCTCGAGGTCCTTCTCCGCGAGCGCGAAACCATCGGTGCTCGCCGCCATCGCCTCGAGCCGGAGCTCTCCGTCCTCGGTGCTCGGGTCTGCGAACAAGAAGCAATACGAACGGTCGCCACCGCGCCCGACCCGTCCCCGCAACTGATGGAGCTGCGAGAGGCCGAACCGGTCGGCGTCCTCGACGATCATCACCGTGGCGTTCGGCACGTCGACGCCGACCTCGATGACGGTGGTCGCGACCAGCACGTCGAGCTCGGCCGCTCGGTACGCGCGCATGACCGCCGCTTTCTCCTTCGACGGCATCTGCCCGTGCAACAAGCCGACGCGCAGGTCGTGCAGCTCCTCGGCTTGCAGCCGCTCGTACTCCGCGGTCGCGGCCTTCGCCTCGACCTTGCCCTTGTCCTCGACGAGCGGGCAGACGACGTACGCCTGGTGCCCGGCCGCGACCTCGGCCCGGAGCGCGTCCCAGGCCGCGGCGTGGGCCAGCGGGCTCGGGTCGACAAGGGCAGTCCGGATCGGTGTGCGACCGGGAGGAAGCTCGCGCAGCTCCGACTTGTCGAGATCGCCGTAGACGAGCATCGCTGCGGTACGCGGGATCGGGGTTGCCGTCATGACGAGCACGTCGGGCTGGTCGCCCTTGCCGCGCAGCAGCGAGCGCTGCTCGACACCGAACCGGTGTTGCTCGTCGACGACGGCGAGCCCGAGCCGGGAGAACTTCGCATCGCCGTAGAGGAGCGCGTGCGTGCCGACGAGGATGTCGATCTCCCCGGCGTCGAGGCCCGCTGCGATCCGGCGGCGCTCGGCCGCAGTGGTCCGGTTGGTGAGCAACGCGACTCCG
>JAUZEI010000396.1 GCA_030839105.1 Actinomycetota bacterium | reverse complement strand
AGCGCGCGGAGGGCTTCTACATCGACCTCGGGGCGGTCTTCGATCTCGGCGACCTGCGACCGTTTCAACAGCTCCACAACCAGTTCGGTCTCAGCATCCCGGAGCTGACCCAGCCTGCCGCGGGCGTGAACGCGACCAAAGCCGTCAACGTGCACAGCATCGCGATGCAACTCCCCAAGAGTCAGCTCACGGCGAAGGGTGCGACCCCGACCGACCCGTCGAAGGCGTCGTCGGTGATAGGTGTGTGGACGACCGCCTCGCGCCGTCACGTCGGGTTCTTCGGACGCCGGAACAACCACGACCACGATGACGACCACGGCAAGGGTGTCGGGCCCTTTTCACAGGTCTCCCGGCTCGGTAACCCACTGTTCAACGAAGTGCTGGTTCCGATGGAGAACAAGGACTACTGGAACACCCAGCCGCCGTGGAAGGACGAGCAGTTCGCGGCCGGCGTGCAGCATCCGGAGCTGTCCGCCCTGCTTCCGATCCTCTACCCGGGCGTGTTCCCCAACCTCGCGGCGTTGAACGCGTCGGGCAAGGTCCGCGCCGACCTGGTCGCGATCCTGTTGACGGGCATACCGACCGGTGTCGTTCCGGGATTTCAAAACTCGGGTGGTTCCACGCTCGCCGACCTCCTCCGCCTGAACATGGCGATCCCGCCCACGACGACCAAGCCCAGCAACATCGGGCTGATCGGCGGCGACCCGGCCGGCTTCCCGAACGGGCGGCGCGTGTTCGACGACGTGTTCACGATCGAGCTGCGCGCGCTCGCGGGCGCGACCTACGGACTCGTCGATCCGACGTTCACTCCGGACGGCGCCGCGAGCGCGGTGACCGACGGAGTGACGACGGATCCGATCGACCAGACGGCCGAGGGCACGGTGAAGTTCCTGCCCTCGTTCCCGTACCTCGGGACGCCCCACAGCGGCTACAACATCCCGGCCCTGGCCGACGCGAGCACATGAGCCCCGGGACCGAGCACTCGCACCCGCACTCGCACTCGCACTCGCTCGATCGCAGCGGGGAGGCGACCGTGGTGCTCGACATCGGCGGCAACATCGGCGCGCTCGTATTGCATACGCCGGACGAGCTCGCGGGCCGCGAGATCGACATCTTCCGCGCCGGGGAGGAGCGGCCGGCGATGCACAGCGCCGTGCGGGCGCGCGAGCTGCCCGGTGGGTCGGTGCACGCCGCCGTGTATCCGGTCGTCCCGGAGGGCGAGTACGTGATCCCGGCCGTCGGCACGTTGCCGGCGCTGCCCGTGACCATTCGCGGCGGCGATGTCACCGAGGTCACCTGGCTCTGACAACCCGGCTCCTGAAAGGCGCGGGGGCGCCGGTCCCCTCGAACCGGCGCCCCACGTCGTTCACACGGCGTCGTCTACAGAGCGGTTCGCAATCAGGTGAGGCCGTTGTCCGAGAGCCACGTCCTGGCCACGGCCGGCGGGTCTTCCTTGTCGTTGAAGATCTTCAACGCCATCTCGTTGTAGGCGGCGGTGTCGAGCTTCGCGTTCACCGCGTCGATCACGGCGTCGAGTGCCGGGCTCTCGACCGCGGTCCGCCAGACCGCGATCGCGTCGTCGGCCGGCTGCAGTCCCTTGTCGTCGGTCAGCAACTGGAAGCTCGGGTCGATGACACTGCTACCGGTGAAGAGCAGCCCGACGTCGATGCTGCCTTCCTGCAACGCCTTGGTGGTGATCGGCCCGCCGGCGTCGAGCTTCTTCACGGTCTTGAACTTCAGATTGTAGAGCTGCTTCTCGGTGCTACCGAGGCACAGCGGACGCGTCTCACACTCGGGCGGACCGCCGAAGACCAGCTGCGGCGCCACCGCCGTGAGGTCGGACAACTTGGAGAGGTGGTACTTCGTCGCGGTGTCCTTCGTGACGTAGAAGCCGTTGACGTCGAGCGCCTTGGACGCGGACGAGGCCTTCACCTTGTCGGCCGCGACCTTGGCCTGCACGTCGGCGTTCACCTGCGCGGCGTCACCCGACGGCGTGCCACCGAGATACGTGAGCAACGTGCCCTGGTACTCGCCGTACAGGTCGATGCTGCCGTCCTTCAACGCCTTGTACGTGACCTCGGTCGGACCCAGGTTCTTGTAGGACACGTCGAAGTTCTTCGCCGCGAGCGCCTGTCCGTAGAGCTGCGAGAGCAAGACGGCGCCCGCGAAGTCCTTCTGACCGACGACGATCTTCGTCTTCGCGGTCGGGGCGGTCGTACTGCCGGTGGAGCTGGGCTTGCTGCTGCTGCTGCCACACGCAGCGAGCACGATGGTCAAGGCAACGAGCATGGCGCCCAGGGCAAGCCCGGTGAATCGCGGGCGGGGGTTCCGACGCATGGAATTCTCCTTCGATCGGGGCCTTCGAATCGAGAGCATCTTTCGGCGCACCCTAGGCCGGAGGAACATAGGCGGCGACCCGTTTGCGGCGGCCGGACCGCGCGCGCAGACCCGGCGAGACGATCGACCGCTGCAGTCCGGCGAGCGCGAGATCGGCCGTGATCGCGAGCAGGCCGACCAGTACGGCGCCGCCGAACACGGCGATGTTGTCGTCGGTCCTCAGTCCGATGAAGATCGGCGTGGCGAGCGTGTCCACGCCGGTGAACGACGCCAACGTCGCGGTCGCGACGATGCCGACCATCGCGGTCCGGATGCCGGCCATGATCAGCGGAAGCGCAACCGGCACCTCGACCCGCAGGAGAATCTCACGTTCCGAAAGTCCCATGCCACGGGCCGCGTCCACCAGCTCGTCGCCGACTTCGACGACGCCGATGTAGCTGTTGGTGAGCATCGGTGGGATACCGAGCAGGACGAGCGGGACGAACGCGACGAACGATCCGGTCCAACCAAAACCGGGAGGGTTGCTGATCCCGAAGATCTGGACGGCCAGCACGAGCATTGCGTAGATCGGTATCGCACGCCCGATGTTCGCGATGTTGATCGCGACGACGCCGCCGACCCGCCTGTGTCCGAGCCACGCGCCCAACGGGACCGAGATCAACGTCGCGACAAGGAGTGACGCGAGCGAGACGCGCACGTGGTTCGCGAGCAGATGCGGGATGCCGTCGCCTCCGTGCCACTGGTCTGGCGAAGTGAGCCAGTGCCACACGTCGACGAGGAAGCCGAGATGCATCGCCGCCTACCGCTTCCGCCGCGTCGCCGCGCTCCGTGCTGTCGCGCGGCGCGTCGTCGCGCGCCAGGGCGACACGACGCGTTCGAGCCGGACGAGGAGTAGGTCGGCGAGTACTGCCAGCGCGACCGAGAGCACGATGCCGACGACAAGCGGAGTGTGGAAGTCGCGCTGGTAGCCGTCCTGGATGAAGCGACCCAAGCCACCTTGATCGACGATGAACGTCACCGTCACGAGCCCGATCGTCGAGACCGTGGCGAGGCGGATGCCGGCGACGATCGCAGGGAGCGCCATCGGAAGCTCGACGCGCAGGAGCCGCCGCCGCCTCGTGTAGCCCATGCCGTCGGCGGCGTCGAGCACGTCGGCGGGCACGCCCCGCAGACCCTCGAGAATGTTCCGAACGAGGATGGCGAGGCTGTACGCGGTCAGTGCGATCACGGCCGGATCGCGACCCGGCCCCGTTGTGGGCAAGAGCAGAGCGAGCAACGCAACCGACGGGATCGTGTAGATCACATTGACCGTCGGCACGATCACGGCCGCAACCGCGCGGCGCCGGGCGGCGAACACTGCGAGTGGAAGTGCGATGACGAAGCCGAGCACGACCGACACGGCCGTGAGCAACATGTGTTCGCGCAGGTACGCGTAGATCTCGTGCTGGTGTCGTGGAATCCAGGCCCACCAGATCCACGAGTTCGCGTCGTTGCCGAGAACAGTGTTGTTCCCGAGCGCAATGTGCGCGAGCACGGCCAGGTGCAAGAGCCCGATAGTAACGTCCGGTTGCAGTGATCCGACTCGAGTCCGTGCGGAAGGAGTATCCCGGCGGGCTGGTCGCGGTCGACGACCTCAGCTTCGAAGTGCCGAGCGGAGAGGTGTGCGTGCTCGTCGGGCCATCCGGCTGTGGCAAGACGACGATCCTGCGCATGATCAACCGTCTCATCGAGCCGACGTCGGGCAAGATCCTCGTCGACGACGAAGACATCCTGCGCGTCGACCCGGTCGAGCTCCGCCGGCGGATCGGCTACGTGATCCAACAGGTCGGCCTGTTTCCGCATCAAACCGTCGCCGCCAACGTCGCGACGGTCCCGCGGCTCCTCGGCTGGGACCGCGCCCGCGTCAAAGCGCGCGTCGACGAGTTGTTGACGTTGGTCGGGCTTCCGACCGGCGAGTACGCGCAGCGGTATCCCGCCGAGCTCTCGGGCGGCCAGCGCCAACGCGTGGGCGTCGCCCGCGCCCTCGCCGCCGACCCACCGATCATGCTCATGGACGAACCGTTCGGAGCGATCGACCCCATCACGCGCACGCAGTTGCAGGACGAGTTCCTGCGCCTGCAGCAGACCTTGCGCAAGACGATCGTGTTCGTGACACACGACATCGACGAAGCCGTGAAGATGGGCGACCACATCGCGATCCTGCGGGTCGGCGGTCACCTCGCGCAGTACGACCCGCCCGATCGTTTGCTGGCCGCGCCCGCGAACGACTTCGTCGCTGATTTCGTCGGGCGCGACCGCGCCCTCAAACGACTACGTATCACGCACATCGACCTTGTCACGCTGCACACGCCGCCGACCGTCAGCGACGTGCGCGCGGCACGCGCCGCCCTGGAGACGAATCCGCTCGTGGTCATCGACGGATCGGGCGGCGAATCGAACGGCGGAAGTATCGCAGTATTGACGCGCGGCGCGGAGGCTCCCGTAGCCGTTCCCACGGTGGCGCACGACCGCCCGTTGCAGGACGCGCTCGCGCTGATGCTCGAGCGGCACAGCGCATGGGTGGCAGTTACCGAGGACGGCCGATACCGCGGCCTGCTCGGCATCGACGACTTCTGGAGCGGCTCCGCCACCGACGGGCACACGTCGTAGTTGCGCTCGGGCGTAGCCGACCGGTGACGGCGCAGTCGTGGTCGTGCCGGCCATGGCGTCCGCGCGGCGCCGCCACCCGCACGGCGAACCCGCGCGAGCAGCAGTACCTCACCACCAAGGCCGCGCGTCTCAGCCGTACATCAGCGAGCCCGGAGTAGTCAGCACAGTCTCCGTCTCGATCCAGGTCTTGAGACCGGACAGGATCATCGGCCAGCCGCCGTAGAGCTGGTCGTTCGCGTTCTCGTTCAGCTCGGAGTGCGTGAGCGTGAGCCGGCAGGAGTCGCCCACGGGCTCGATCTCCCAGGTCACGCGCGACGTGCCCTCGGCCTTCACGTCGTCGCCCCACAGCATGCGGGCCGACTGTACGAGCCGGCGGGGCGGATCGACTTCGAGGTTCTCGCCTTCCACGAGCGGCATCGCGTCCGCGCCCGCCGCGTCGGTGCCAGTGGAGATCGCGTACGTGCTCCCCGGTATCCATTCGGAGTTGATGCGCGCCCCGAACTGGAACTTGCCGCGTGTCTCGCGGTCGGTGATGGCTTCCCAAAGGCGTTCGGGTGTCGTGCGGATGTAGATCTCGAAGACCTTTTCCATCTTCTTCGGCTCCATCGGGTTCTCCAGTTCTCGTTTGAGGTCGGTGAGCGCGGCGGCCCAGGGCTCGGTGAACTTGTCGATCCAGCGGTCGTGCAATTGGCGGATGGGGATCGGGTTGAGGAAGTGGAGCTTCTCCCGACCGCGCCGCTTGGTGACCACGAGACCGGCGTCTTCGAGCACCTTGAGGTGCTTCATGACGCCGATCCGGGTCATTGCATACCGCTCGACGAGCGCCCCCAACGTCTGTCCGTCGTCGGCGAACAGAGCATCGAGAAGGCTGCGCCGGGTGGGATCAGCGAGTGCCCGGAAGACTTCGTCCACGCGGTCCAGGATATGTAACTAAATGGTGACCTGTCAACCCCGGAGCGCAGGTAACAGCTCGGTCGAGGCCCATGAGATGAACTGCTCCTGGGTTTCGCCGCCGACCTGGACGAGCGCGACGTCCGTGAACCCCGCCGCCTCGAATGCTCGGATGCCCTCCACGTGACGGGCAACGTCGG
This sequence comes from Actinomycetota bacterium, assembly GCA_030839105.1. GTDB lineage: Bacteria > Actinomycetota > Acidimicrobiia > IMCC26256 > PALSA-610 > PALSA-610. The sequence goes on along the minus strand of JAUZEI010000396.1, from coordinate 4,196 downwards.
GGCCGCACGGCATCTTCTCGGTGACGTCGTCGGCGCGCACCGTCGTCGACGCGGCATCGAACGAGGCGGGGAGCGGGAGCTCCGCGTTGACTTTCCAGCTGCCGGTGAACCAGCGGAACTGATCCAGCGCGCGCTTCACCGCGATGTCGGGATCCGGGTCGTACGACAGCGCGATCTGGCCGACGCGCGGCTTCCCCGTTCCGCCCGCTGCGTCGAACATCGCGCCGAGCGCGCCGTTCGGCTCCACCGCGATCATGACGTCGGCGTACTCCCCCGCGATCCGGCAGCTGCGCGAGCCCGACACCGCGATCCCGATCGGCGGCGCAATGTCGGGCAGGTCCCAGATCTTCGCCGACTCCACGTCGAAGTGCTCGCCGCGATACGTCACAGTGTCTCCCGCCCAGAGCGCGCTGATGATCTCGATCGCCTCTTCGAGCATCTCGTGGCGCACACCGACGGTGGGCCAACCGCCGCCGACGACGTGCTCGTTGAGGTTCTCGCCCGCGCCCAGCCCGAGCGTGAACCGACCGTCGGAGAGCAGCTGCATCGTCGCGGCCTTCTGGGCGACGACCGCCGGGTGATAGCGACGCGTCGGGCAGGTCACGTACGTCATCAACGGAATCCGCGCGGTCGCCTGCGCCGCCGCGCCCAGCACGCTCCACGCGTAGGGCGAGTGTCCCTGCGCGTCGAGCCACGGGAAGTAGTGGTCGCTGATGACCGCGAAGTCGAACCCCGCCTCCTCGGCGAGCACGACGTCGCGCACCAACTGCTTCGGTCCGGCCTGCTCGCACATCATCGTGTAGCCAATCTTGATCATCGGTCTCCTCCTTCGGTTCGGCGCGCACGCGCGACCACGGTCAGATCGTCGTTACCGAGTCCGGCGTCGACCGCCCGCTGCCACTCCTCCGCAAGCGCGCCGAGCGCATCGAAGCCGTCGGCGCCCTCCGCCGCCTCGAGAGCGAGCCGAACGTCCTTGAGTGCAAGTGCGAGCGCGAACTGCGGTGAGAAGTCGTCGTTGACGACCCGTTGCAACTTGGCCGCCTGCCACGGCGACACGAGCGGACTCTTCCCCAGCGCCTCGATCATGGTGACGATGTCGAGTCCGAGATGGCGCGCCAGGTTCACCGCCGCGGCGAGCGACTCGTCCGCGAACGCGAGCCACGTGTTGTTCACCAGCTTCAGCCGGGTGCCCATGCCAACGTCACCGACCCACATCGTCCGGCTTCCCAGTGCGTCGAAGAGCGGCGCCGCCCGCGGCCGGGCGGCCTCGGGACCCGACGCGAAGATCGTCAGCTCACCGTGCTCGGCCGGGTCCTTGCTTCCGGAAACCGGCGCGTCGAGCAGCATGATGTCCGGACGCTCCGCGTTCACCAACGCCTCGACGCGATCGGTTCCGGCGACACCGATGGTGCTCATCTGCGCCCAGATCGCGCCGGGTTCCGAAGCGGCGAGCATTCCCTGGTCGCGCGCGACCGCCATGACGGCATCGGCGTTGCTCACCATCGTCACGACGATCCGCGCTCGTCGCGCCGCGTCGGCGGCAGTAGGCGCGACCTCGGCGCCCGCCGCCTCGAGATCACGCGTCGCGTCCGGCGTGCGATTCCAGACGATCGTCGGGATGCCGGCCCGAAGCGCACTCTTCGCCATCCCGTGGCCCATCGCACCGATGCCGAGAAAGGCAACGGGTTCGTGCTCCGGAGCCATCGGAACCTCCAGGCGAAACTACCGATCAGTTCCGACGCATACCCACTCCCCGGCCGTCCGCAACGGCCCGCGGTTATTCGGGGCGTCCCGCGCCTGACCGGGCTACCAGGAAATCCACAGTAATCCGGAGACAACCACGGGCAGTGCGACGCGCCGGGCCGTCATCCCAACGATTCTTCGAGCGATTCTCCGGTTCGGTGCCGAGCTTGGTCGTGGTCGCGCTCGCGACGGCGGGCTGCGCGGCCGCGGGCGCGACGCGGGGACTGCCCACGCCCCGACCGGCTGTGGTACGGGCTTCGGGATCGGTCAGCGTGTTCCCGTCACCCGGCACCCCGACCGCGTCGCCGAAGACCACCATCAGCTTTCGGGGTGCCACCCCGGCGCAGCTCGACGCGGTCACGGTCAAGGGGAGCCGAAGTGGCAAGCACGCGGGCCGCGTGGTCGCGCACTCCGACGGTCGCGGGGCGAGCTTCGTCCCCACGTCCGCCTTCACCGAAGGTGAGACCGTCACGGTCACGACAACGCTCGCGGTTCGGGGCGGCGACCAGGGCACGTTCTCCTTCACGACCGGGCGCGCGGCCGCCGGCTTCGGCATCAACCAGGCGCCCGCGTCCACTACGACCGCAACACCCGCATCGGAAGTCGCCCATTTCACGTCGCGACCCGATCTCCGTCCACCGAAGGTGACGACGGCGCCGAACCCGACCGCGACCGCGAGCGGAGACATCTTCTTGACTCCGAACCCGGCACTCGGGCAGGCAACGACCGCGCAGTCGGGACCGATGATCGTCGACGGCGCCGGCAACCTCGTGTGGTTCCAGCCGCAACCCCCGGGCACTGCGCTCGACCTCTCGGTGCAGCGGTACTTCGGTGAACCGGTGCTCTCGTGGTTCCGGGGCGCGGTATCGACCGGTGGTACCGGCGCCGGCGAGTTCGTCCTGTACGACGGGGCGTACCGCGAGATCGCGTCCGTGCGCGCCGGCAACGGGTACCAGGCCGACCTGCACGACTTCGTCATCACTCCCCAGAACACCGCGCTCCTCCTCGCGTACAACCCGGTGTTCGCGAAAGCGTCCCTGATCGGTCAGGCGCACGACCGCGACGTCCTCGACGCGGTCGTGCAGGAGATCGACATCCGGACCGGCGCCGTCATGTTCGAATGGCACAGCCTCGGCAACGTCGACGTGGACGAGTCGTACCTGGCGGCGCCGGCGAGCATCACCGATCCGTACGACTACGTGCATCCGAACTCGATCGCCCTCGCGACGGACGGCAATCTGCTCCTGTCCGGGCGCCACACCTCGACGCTCTACAAGATCGACCGGGTCACCGGCACGCTCGACTGGCGACTGGGCGGGAAGCGCAGCAACTTCCACCTCGACTCCGGTGCAGTGTTCTCCTGGCAACACGACATCCGTCCGCACGCAGAAGACGAGTTGAGCGTGTTCGACAACGGAGCGAGCGCGCCCGGGGTCGCGTCACGTACGACATCGCGCGGGTTGTTGCTCCACGTCGACGAGGCCGCGTTGAAGGTCACGACCGTGCGGAGCTACGACAATCCGCAGGGCGCGCTGTCGCTCAGCCAGGGGGACTTCCAACTGCTGCCCAACGGTGACTGGTTCGCCGGTTGGGGCAGCGTCGGTCAATACACGGAGTTCGGACCGAAGGGAGACGTGCGCCTCGACGCGAACATCGGTGCCGCGAGCGCGTCGTACCGCGCCTACCGGTTCGCGTGGACGGGGACGCCGACGGACGCACCGGCAGTCGGCGCGAGCGCGGATCGCACCACGATCGCCGTCGCCGCGAGCTGGAACGGATCGACGAAGGTCGCCCGTTGGCAGGTGTTCACCGGCGCGGATCGCAGTTCGCTGCAGCCGGTCGGTTCGTTCGCCCGGACGGGCTTCGAGACCACGATGCACGTGCCCCGCAACGACGCACGCGTGGTCGAGGTTCAGGCGCTCGGCCCCGCCGGCCGCATACTTGCGACCTCCGCCGCAACTCCCGTGAAGTAGCCGCCGGCGTACTGCCCGGCGCGATCCCGGCTGGTCGCCTCGGACCGGACCGCTTCGCGGCGCGTTGCCGGCGCCGGTCGTAGCGTGAGGTCGTGGCCCGCGACGAGCTGTCCTATTGCCGGATCTGCGCGGCCGCATGCGGCATCGTCGTGACCGTCGAAGGCGACCGGGTCGTGCGCGTGCGCGGTGACGACGAACACCCTGTGTCGCGCGGTTATGTCTGCTCGAAAGGACGTGGGCTCGCGGCCTGGCACCATTCGCCCCGGCGCCTCGATCGCCCGCGCGTACGCGGCCGAACGGTGACGTGGGACGAGCTGCTCACCGACCTCGCACCACGGGTCGACGCGATCATCGACGGCAGTGGACCCGATGCGGTCGCGCTCTATCTCGCGACCGGTCTCGCGTACGACGCGGCCGGTCAGATCGCGGCGAGCCGGTGGCTCCCAGCGATCGGTAGTCGTTCGTTTTTCACCGCGGTGA
>JAUZEI010000377.1 GCA_030839105.1 Actinomycetota bacterium | reverse complement strand
ACCCGGATCAGAGCTCGCGCTCCCAGCGGCGCGTCTCGACGATCTCGCGCACCCGCCCGAGGAACGCGCCCGTGTAGGCACAGTCGACAGCGCGGTGGTCGAAGGCACACGAGAGATGACCGAGCACCGCCACGCGGATCCGGCCGTCGCCGTCGGCGACCACCTGCTTGGAGACGCCGTCGGTCGCGAGGATCCCCACCTGGGGGCGGTTGATCACCGGGAACGAGATCCACGTACGCGACGCGCCCGGGTTGGTGATCGTGAAGGTTCCACCCGCAAGGTCATCCGGCGCGAGCTTGCGGGCACGAGCCCGGGCGGCCAGGTTGCGGATGGCGGCAGCAAGCGCGCGCAGCCGTAGTCCGTCGGCGTCGCGCACGATCGGGACGACGAGACCCTCGAAGTCGAGATCGACTGCGATACCGAGATGGACGGCCCGGTGCACGACAACGGAAGCATCGTCGTCGCGGGTCGTCGCGTTCATCAGCGGGTACTCGCGCAACGCGTCGATCACCGCGCGGGCGACGAACGGCAATGCGGTGAGGCCCGAGCCGCGGCGCGCGCCGTCGACGGCGGCGTAGTCGGCCGCGACGACTTCGAGCGCGTGAGGAACGGTGCGCTTCGACGCGAGCAGCGCGGTCGCGGTCCGGCGCCGGATGGGGCTGAACGGCACGACCTCGTCGCCGGCGCGGGGCGTCGACCCTGCGATCGCTCCCAACGCATCGGCGCGCGTGACCCGGCCGTCGTGCCCCCGGCCGGCGATTGTCGAGGTGTCGATGCCGTGCTCCCGGGCGATAGTGCGCACCGCGGGCGACACGAAGTCGCCGGCGGCACGCGCCGGGCGTCGACGCCAGGGCAGGATCGCAAGCTCCGTCACCGCCCGCCAGCGTAGGCCCGTGTAGGCCGTATGCTGACGTGCAGTGCAGGACGCCGCACTCGATCGACCACATGACGCGTTCCTCGACGAGGCGCTCGACGACTTCGGTCTCTCTCTGGTCTCCCGCTTCTGCGACGACCGTGAGATCGCGCTCCGCCAGCAGAACCGGGCCTTCTTCCAGATCTCGGGCGCGGGCCATGAGGCCCTCCTGCTCGGCCTCGCCCGATCGCTGCGCCCGGGATACGACTGGTTCTTCCCCTACTACCGCGACCGCGCGCTCGCGCTGGCGCTCGGGGTCACGCCCCTCGAGATGCTGATGCAAGCCGTCGGCGCGGCGGCCGACCCGGCTTCGGGCGGGCGGCAGATGCCGTGCCACTGGGGTTCGGTGCGGCTCAACATCGTGAGCCAGACCTCGGTGACCGCCAGTCAGTGCCTCCCGGCGGTGGGATGCGCGGAAGCGGCGCGCTACATCGGCCGCCGCCCGAACCTCGACGGCTGTGTCGCGTACGGCGACGAGTTGACCTACGTGTCGCTCGGCGAGGGTGCGACCGCCGAAGGCGAGTTCTGGGAGGCGCTCAACACCGCGACCCGGCTGCATCTGCCCGTGCTCTTCGTCGTCGCCGACAACGGTTACGCGATCTCGGTGCGATCGACCGACCAGCATCCGGCGCCGATCTCGGAGATGGTCCGCGGGATCCGCGGGCTGCGCGTGGTCAAGATGGACGGTCGCGACTACTTCGAGGTACGCCGCAAGGGCGCGAGTGCGGTCGCGCACGTACGCGCCGGCACCGGCCCGTGCCTCGTCCACGCGCTCGTGACGCGGCCCTACTCGCACTCGCTCTCGGACGATCAGAAGAAGTACCGCGTGCCCGAAGAGCTCGACGACGAGCGGGAGCATGATCCGATCACGGCGCTCGAGCAGCGGCTCATCGCGGCCGGAGCGCTCACACCCGAGACCGCGGAGCGCATGCGCGTCGAGGCGAAGGAATCGGTGTCGGCCGCGGCGAACGCGGTCCTGGAGCTGCCGCGTCCGACTCCGGTGTCGGTCGTCGACCACGTCGTCGCCACCCCTGCGATCATCGAAGCGACCGACCCGCCCGAATCCGACGCCGACGTGATCACCTACGGCGAGGCGATCCGCCTGACGTTGCACGAGCAGATGGCGCGCGACGAGCGCATCCGCGTCTTCGGCGAGGACGTCGCCGACGCCGACCCGGATGTCATCGACGAGGTGCCCGGCAAGGGAGGCGTGTTCGGCATCACCTTCGGGCTACAGCGCGCGTTCGGTGACGCGCGTTGCTTCAACACCCCGTTGGCGGAGGCGAACATCGTCGGCCGCGCCGTCGGCCAGGCGATGCGGGGTCTGCGTCCGTGCGCGGAGATCCAGTTCTTCGACTACGTATGGCCCGCGATGAACCAGCTGCGATCCGAAGCCGCCACGACGCGATGGCGATCGAACGGAGCCTTCACCTGCCCGATGGTGGTGCGTATCGCGATCGGTGGCTATCTCCAGGGCGGCGCGACGTTCCACAGCCAGTCGGGCGAATCGATCTTCGCGCACATACCGGGACTGCTGATCGCGTTCCCGTCGCGCGCCCGGGACGCGGCCGGGCTCTTGCGCACCGCGTTCCGTTGCGACGATCCGGTCCTCTTCCTCGAGCACAAGCACCTGTACCGGCAGGGCTACAACCGCGATCCGATGCCGCCCCCGGATTGGCTGGTGCCCTTCGGTCGGGGTGCGTACGTCACCCGTGGCGACCGCGTGACAGTGGTCACGTGGGGAGCAACGGTGCACCGCGCCCAGGCCGCGGTGAGCGCGCTGGGTGCCGACGCGGGAGTCGAGATCATCGACCTCCGGACCATCGCACCCTGGGATCGCGAGATGGTCGCGGAGTCCGTGCGCAAGACCGGCCGTGTCCTGGTGTTGCACGAAGACACGCTCACATGCGGCTTCGGCGCGGAGATCGCCGCCTTCGTCGCCGACGAGTGCTTCGAGTATCTCGACGCTCCGGTCTGGCGCCTCGCGGCGACCGACACGTTCTGCGCCTATGAACCGCAGCTCGAGAACGCGATCCTTCCGCAGATCGCCGACATCGAACGCGATCTGCGCGCGCTGCTCGCCTATTGAAGTCGCCGACGGGATAGGCCTATCGAATTTGCACGAGGAGCCCGTCGCGGTCGGGACCGAGCACGGGCGCCCCGGGACGGTTCTCGCGGTCTTCGTACGCGGCGAGAACCTCGGCGACGATCTCGGGGTCGGCCATGAGCGCGTCGGGCGTGGCGAGCAGGTTGAACCACCGGAGGAAGGCGCGAAAGACGATGGGCGACGTGCGCATCGCGGGCAACAGACCGTCCCGGAACACAGCTTGCAGGAACGCACGCGGGTCTTCGGCCGGTAACTCTTCTCGGAGGACACGTGCCTGTTCGTCCTGCAGCACCGCCGAACGGAACCAGGGCACCAGCTCGCGCTCGGTGAACGACGCCAGCGCGCGTCCCAGCGCGTCGAAGTCGTCGCCCGTTTCCCGGATCGCGTCGGCCAGCCCGAACGCGTGCACGAACGCCAGGCTGCAGCCGCGTCCGTAGAGCGGGTTCGTGCACACCGACGCGTCGCCGACCGTGACGAAGCCGTGTACCAGTGGCGCGCCGTCGACGCCGACGAGCGGGCGGAACCGGTTGCGCAGCCCCGCCATGACGTGCACGTCGGTGATCGGATCGGCCACACCTTCGAGACGCCACGGCGCGACCGCGACAAGGGAGCGGGCGACCGCTTCGAACGCGTCGGGCGTCGCCAATGCGCGTCGGAGCTCGTCGTCGTGACTCTCGATCGCGTACGTGATCGAGAAGGTGCGGTTGTCGCCGAGGAAGATCGCATACTTGAGGTAACCGAGGTCGGCTGCCGTGGGTCCGACGTAGGGCGGCGCCTCCACGCCCGACCGCACACGGTAGAAGCGCGAGAAGTAGACGATGCCGCTCTCGTTCAACTCTTCCGCGACCGGGGGGGCGCCGACCGCCGCGAGCCATTCGGCCGAAGACGAACGGGGGCCGCGTGCGTCGACGACGAGATCGGCCGCCACCCCGTCGACCCCGACGACGAGCGGGATGGCGCCCGGCCGCGCGGGGTTCGCGTCGAGTGCACTTGCCGCAACGCCGTGGCGGAACTCGACGCCCGGCTCGGCGAGCGCGAGCTTGCGGAGCACCCATTCGAACGTGGTGCGGCGGCATGCGAGCGCGACGAGCTCTTCGTCACCGGGGCGCAGTGACCGATCGGTGAGCGTGAGCGGGAGATCGTCGGTGAACCGGATCTCGGCCGCGCCCGACGCGAACAGCGCTTCGAGCACATCCGGCGCGCGGTCGCGCAGCAGGTTGCGCAGTCGCGCGAGGAAGGCGTGTGAGTGCCGCACCTGCGGAGCTCCGGTGCGCTGCCAGCCGAAGGCGGCGTCGGCGTCGGGCGGCATCGGCGTGTCGTCGCGCTCGAGCACGGTCACCTGATGTCCGTCGCGTGCGCATGCCAGCGCCGTTCCCAGCCCGGCGATGCCGCCGCCCACAACGATGATTCGCAAACGTTCCTCCCGAAGGCGTGCGTCCGAGCTGCGAGCGAGGGTACCGTCCGCATTCGTGGCCACCGGTGTCGAAGCGATCCCCGCCTACTTCGCGGGGACGCATCGCGCGGGTCGCGATCTATGACGGTCCTCAGGTCACGGACAACGGCACGGGATAGACCCGCAGCGCGGACAACCGTTCGAGTAGCGCGCGGCCGCGTCCTCGAGTGACAGACCGAGTTGCTCGGTGAGCGACGCCAGCCACGCCAAAACGTCACCCGCCTCGTGCAGCTGCTCCTCGCGTGCGCCCTTGCGCACCGCGCGCGCCAGCTCGCCGAGCTCCTCGGTGAGCCACGCGACCGTGGCCTCCACGCCACGGGCGCGGTCGCGTTCGCCGTACGTCGCGGCCATCAGTGCCTGAAACTCTCCGAGCTGCATGGCTGCAGTCTGGCGCAACCGTGCGTGGGCTCAGCGCGAGCGGGGGTCGGTGACGCGCCCCAGGAACACGACCGCCCCCGTTGCCTTGTCGCGCACGACGAACAGGAACGGCTTGTCGACCCGCATGGGCACCACCACCTCGGCCGACGTCGGTTCCATGATGCCGCCGGTCGCGCCCGCTGCGACCGTGCCCTGCTCGTCGACGTGCACGAACGTCTCGTGCACGACGGTGCTGAGGAAGAGATCCCGCCGACCGGTCATCGCCGAGAAGTCGGCGCGGTCGGGATCGAACGCGTCCCGCACCCCCATGGTGCCGAGCAACCCCTTCAGGTTGTCGAAGTGCGTGCGGAACTCGAACCTCGGAAGCGCGAGGGCCACGTCGGCCGGCTTCATGCCCGCGACGATCTCGCCCAGGCGCGCGGGACCGAAATCCTGTTCGAACCGGGCGAGATCGTCGGGCACGATCACGTCCAGCTCGAGTGCATCGCCCTTGTACGGAATCGCAACGGCGGTCCAGCCCGCCCCGGTCGCGGTGTCGAGGTGCTCTGTCTGCTGCATCGTCGGCACCGACGCCGTCGAACCGTCGCCGAGGTGGAATGGCTCGTCCTTCGTGAGCTTCGGGTCGAAGCCGTGCTCCCACTTCGCGTCGAGGTACACCGCGTCGGTCAGTACCAGCTCCGCGGCGTCGAGGACGTCCGGCGTCACGAGCTTCGGAATCTTTCCGTTCGTCTTGTCGGAGACCCAGCGGTTGATCGTATCGGCCGCAAGTCGGCTGTTCCGGAAGTCGATGCTCGCGAGCGGGGCCGCGTACTCGCGCGTCAGCGTGCGGGTGAAGTCGCCAAT
>JAUZEI010000358.1 GCA_030839105.1 Actinomycetota bacterium | reverse complement strand
CGCGAGATCTGCTGCGCGAAGACGACGCTGACCAGGCCGGTACCGGCCGAGGCGGCGGCGACGGCGTGGAGGATCCGGCGGAGCTCGGCCGTGAAGCTCGTGACGGCCGCGGCCGTGTAGAGCTTGTACCGGGCAAAGACGCCGAGCCAGACCGGCAGGGCGACGACGGCCACGACGGCGACCGGACCGATCGCTTCCGGTGCGTCGAACATGGCGTGGCGGACCAGCGCCGCCAGGAGCATCGCGGTGGCGATGGCCACGGCGTCCGCACCGGCGACCGCGAGCTTCGCTATCCGTGAGCCCCGTGCCCTCGGAAGCTCACTCTCCGGGAGATCGGACTGTCGTTGCGTGTCGTACGGGCGCGTCTGTATCCGCTCACCCGGTGACGTACCAACCTCCGCGGCTGGCCAAGCACTGCCCACAGCGTCCATGCGCGCCTCGCTCACGTTCCCAAGGAGACTGACCTTCCCCCCGAAAGGCCTAGCTACCCTGCGCGCCCCCGAACTCGGGACGCTGCTCCACCCAACATGAATCGAACCCGTTGCCAAGGTAGACAGATTGGCCGACGTTGGCAACCGATGTCGCGAAATGTGACCTTTCGTTTGCTCTCCGGATACTAACCGCTGCCCAATGTCCCGAAAACGGACATGGTGTCGTTCAATGCGCCACCGGTTGCGCGCACTCCACTGCTGATCGGCGTTTCCATTGCCACACAAGAGCCACGATCACCGCCCCGGTCAGCGCGCCGCTTGTACCCCCGATGGCGACCCGGGCGAATTCGCCACTCGCGAACCTTGTACCCAGATATGCCACTCCACCCGCGCCACTTCCGAGCGCCAGCGACCCGGCGAGCACACGGAGCACGGAGACGGGCGACAACCCGGTGCGGCGCAAGGCCCAGAGCATCACGGGCAACACGACGAAGATGACGACGAACGCGTGCCCCTCGCCCACCCCGGTGATGCCGTTGAGGTGGGCACCGATCGTCAGCGCCGGCACCAGGGAGAAGAACCATGCGGCCTGGAGCACGACGGTCGCGCGTGGCCGTCCGGCTGCGACGAGATAGTCGTAGCCCAGCTCGGCGACGACGCGCATGGCGCCGAGCACGGCCAACCATCGCAGCGGCGAGGCGGACGCCGCCCACCGCTCGCCGTAGACGAAACGGACCAGCGGTCCTGACAGCGCGATGAGCAGCGCACACACGGGGAAGGCGACGGTCGAGAGGAGCCGCACCCCCCGGATGAACGCGTCGTACATCTCGGTCGGGTCGTGCTGGAGGCGCGAGAAGCCGGCGAGCGAGACCCGCCGGACCGTGAAGGAGATCGTCGTGACCGGCCAGCTGGAGACGTTGAACGCCAGGTAATAGAAGCCCAGGGCCACGGGCCCCAGGACGTGGCCGACGACGATGTAGTCGGTGTTCAGGACCGCGAACGTCAAGAAGGCGGAGCCGGTGAGCGGAGCGCCGAAGTGGATCAGTTCCCGGGCCATGACCGGATCGAACCCGGGCCACACACGGATCGGCGACGTGAAGAGGATCACGATCCCGCCCGCGACCGTCCCGGCCAGCGTGGCCCATGCCAGCGCCCAGGGGCCCGATCCGTGCACCGCAAGACCGATCGCGACGGTCGAGAACACCGCGAGGTTCGCGAGATCGGAGAGGGTGCGGTGGTGTTGCTTGAACTCGCGGGTGATCGCCGCCGACTGAACTGCGAAGCAGGCGTCGAGGATGACGCTGACGGCCAGCAGCCGGAGCACTCCGGTCGCCTCCGGCACGTTGAGCACCCTGGCCACGACCGGCGAGAGGGCGAACAACACGCCGTACAACGCGAAGCTCGCCCCCAGGATCAGCGTTGCGCCCGTCGCCGCGATGTCGCGGACGTCGCCGGGAAAGCGCACGATCGCAGAGCTGATCCCGACGTCGTTCAGGCTCAGCAGCAGCGACATCGTCACCAAGGCGACCGCGAACACGCCCCAGTCGCTCGGGGCGACGAGGTGCGCAAGGACGACGGTGATGAGGAAATTGATGCCGCGTGTAGAGGCGGTATTGACGAAGCTCCAGACCAATCCACGCCGAACGAGACGGTCGAGCGAATCGTCTACGTCCTGCGCAGGCTCCTCGGTGGCCTCAGCCATGCGCGCCATTTCCTCCGACGATCCAGGCTACGACGGCGGGGCTTCTCGGCCGCCTACGCGTGGGCGAGGGAGCGATCAAGGTGATCGCACACGTACTCGACCTCGGCGGGAGTCATCAGCGGATCCATCGGGAGCGACAGCACGGTCGATGCCGCCTGCTCGGCGGCCGGTGCGGGCCGGGCCCACGCCGAGAGCGCGGGCTGGTGGGACAGAGCCACCGGATAGTGCACTCCGGTCGCGATGCGTGCGGCAGCCAGCGCGGTCTGCACGGCGTCGCGGTCGTCGACCCGGGCGACCATGAGATGGTGCACGGCGCCGTCGGTCCACGGCACGAGGGTGCCGGGCGGAAGCAGGTCGTCGTAGCGCGCCGCCAAGGCTCGCCGCGCGGCCGTCCAGTCCGGCAGGTAGCGGAGCTTCACCGAGAGGAACGCGGCCTGCATCCCGTCGAGGCGCGAGCAGTACCCGACCTCGGAGTGCCGGTAGTGGTCGTCGCGACCGTGGTCACGCAACGACCGCAACCGTTCGGCGACCGCTTCGTTCTTCGTCACGATCGCGCCGCCGTCACCGAGTGCACCGAGATTCTTGCCGGGATAGAAGCTGAAGCAGGCGGCGTCGCCGACCGTGCCGACGAACTCGCCGTTCCAGGTGGCGAGGTGGGCCTGGGCGGCATCCTCGATGACGACGAGACCGCCCTCGCGCCACGCGGCGAGAAGGTCGAACGGCACGAGATGGCCGAAGAGGTGCACGGGAAGAATCGCCCGCGTGCGGTCGGTCCGGACCGCGGCGACGGTTTCCGCAGTCAGCAACAGCGTGACCGGATCGACATCAGCCATGACGGGGACCGCCCCGGCGTGGCGCACTGCCGACGCGGTCGCGATGAACGTCATCGCCGGCACGACGACCTCGTCGCCGGGACCGATGTCGAAGGCACGCAGTGCGAGCGCGAGCGCGTCGGTACCCGACGCGCACCCCACGGCGTGGGGTGCGCCATGGGCGGCGGCGAACTCCTGCTCGAAGCGGGAAACGACTGCACCGCCTGCGAATTGGCTCGTCGCGACGACGTCGGCGTACGCCGCCTGCAGGTCGTCGGCGATGGTCGCGTGCAGACGCGTCAGGTCGAGGAAAGGAACGTTGCGAGGTGACACGAGCACCCAGCGTAGTACCCGGTAGGGAGCCTCTTTTCCGCCTGCAGGCGAGGTCGAGTCACGGCTTGCACACCACGCCCGACAGGACAGCGACCCTGTTGTCCCACGTGTTGTTGCACCAGACGTTGCCGGAGTTCGCCTTCCAGTCCCGGACCGCGCCTCCGAAACCGCACTTCCCGTTGCTGCCTCGCTGGAACACGTTGTCCTTCCAGACGAGGTTCGTGCCGTTCGGATACGGCTTGCCGCTCAGCCCTGCGCCCGTGTACGCGCAGTAGCCCGCGGCGTAGGTCGACTTGAACAGGTTGTTGGTCACGGTCATGTTCGAGATCGCCGAGAAGTCGCCGAACAGACCGACGTCGGCCGCGCAGCCTGCGCCGTTCGGGACCGGCCCGTTCACGGGCTGGCACAAGAACGAGTTGTGGTACAGCACCATCTTGTGGCCGTAGTTCCCGTTCGAGATGAACGCGTCCATGTGCGCGGACCGGTATTCGTGGTCGGCGACGAGGTACGACTGCCGAATTTCACAGAAGCCGTCGCACTGCACACCGCTGCGCGCGCCGTGGACGTAGTTGCGCCACATGTAGATGTTTGAGTCCGAGACCGCGGCGACATCGGCGGCTCTCGGGATCGCGACCTCGTTGTCGATCATGACGACCGGTCCGCAACCGACCTTCGTACCGCACACGAAGTCGGCCCACTTGTCGTCGACCGTGCCCTTGATCAAGGACTTGCGAATGGTGACGCACGGGGTCTTAGACGACCGCGTGCCGTTGCCGGCGAGGATCGTGAGATCACCGTTGATGATCTTCGAGTCGATCACCGCCCCACACGAACGGATCGTCATCGGACCCGTGTAGTTCGTCAGCCGCGTGCCCGCGGGAACGCCGGTGTTCGCGGTGCTCGGGAATGCGCCCGGAACCGGCGGCTTGGTCGTGGGCGTGGTCGGCCTCGTCGTCGGCGTCGTCGGCCTCGTCGTCGGCGTCGGCTTCCTCGTCGTCGGCGTCGGCTTCCTCGTGGTCGGAGTCGTTGGCGACGAGGACAACGTGACGTCGACCCAGTAATTCGTCGCCCGACCCGAACCGACCGTGGGGAACCCGCCTCGGCCGTAGCGGAACACGCCATTCGGCTTTCCGTATGCACCCGCCGCCGGCATCGTCACCACCGAGTTCGAGACCGTGTGCGCGAAATACCCGTAGGTGTAGGCGTAGTGCCCGCGCGGCGCGTGATACGACACCACGTAGTTCGCGTGCGCCCGCAACAGCAGCGGGTGCGCGAACTTCGCGTGCTGCCAACCGCCCGCCGTCTCGCGCGTGAACACGACATGACGCAACGGTTGGCCACCGGCAGTCCACAACGTGCCGGTGTGTGTGCCGCGGTTCGCGGCGCCTTTGTAGAACCGAATCCCCGTCGCGTAGAGATTGCGCTTCGGCGAAAACCTCATGCCGAGCTCGACCGATCGCGGATCAGCCGCGGATGGAACGGCCGGCTTCGCCGTCGTCGCGAAGATCGTCACCGTCGCCGACGAAGCGCCCGAATTGCTCACGACGGCGAACGCACCGCCGAGAACCAGAAGACTGGAAATCCCCGCGAGAACGAGACGTCGGGCGCGACTTGGACGTCGCGAAACGAACGAATGCATTGTGTGGCCCCTCAACACTCACCGCCCCCGGTGACGGTTCGGTCTAGTCGACGCGCGCGGGGTGATGCCGGATCACACGTGAACAACGGTCGAATTCGGACTTGTACACCGAGAGAATCACTGGGAACGCGTAGGAAGCGTCCAGAATCGCCATATCGACGGAATCTGTGCATGCGTCCCCGAACTCCAGTCCGTACCCCTGCAGCTGGTACAACTAGGACCCTCATGAAGGGCTTGATCCTGGCGGGCGGCGCCGGCACCCGGCTGCGGCCGATCACCCACACGAGCGCAAAACAGCTCGTGCCGATCGCCAACAAACCGATCCTGTTCTACGTCGTCGACGACATGGCAGCTGCCGGCATCAAGGACATCGGCGTCGTCGTGTCGCCGGAGAGCGGACGCGAGATCGCGTCTGCGCTCGGCGACGGCTCGCAGTTCGGCGTCGAGTTGACGTTCATCCCCCAAGCCGAGCCGCTCGGGCTCGCACACTGCGTCCGCATCGCGGCCGACTTTCTCGGCGACGACGACTTTGTGATGTATCTCGGCGACAACATGCTGCAGCAGAAGTTGCGCCCACTCGTCGATCGTTTCGTCGAGGAACGAACGCGACCACGAGAACTCCACGAGCCCGAAGGAGAGCTCCCCGCCGCGCAGATCCTTCTCGCGCACGTCGACGACCCTCGTCAGTTCGGCGTCGCCGAAGTGAACGCGCAGGGCGGTGTCGTTCGACTCGTCGAGAAGCCCGCCGATCCGCCGTCCGACCTCGCGCTCACCGGCGTGTACATCTTCGACAAGCGCATCCACGCGGCAGTGAACGCCATCGAACCATCGGCGCGCGGTGAGCTCGAGATCACGGACGCGATCCAGTGGTTGATCGACGCCGGATACCCGGTCATGCACGAGGTGCTGGAGGGCTGGTGGATCGACACGGGTAAAAAGGATCCGTTGTTGCACTGCAATCGCCTTGTTCTCGACACGATCGTGGCGCGCATCGACGGCGACCTCGACGCCGAGTCGCGCGTCGAAGGTCGCGTCGTGATCGAAGCCGGCGCGGTACTGCGGGCGTCGGTCGTGCGCGGTCCCGCCGTTATCGGCGCGGGAACCCAGTTGATCGACACGTACGTCGGGCCGTACACGGCGATCGGCGCGGACTGCGAGCTTCGCGATGCCGAGATCGAGCACTCGGTCGTGTTGGAGCGGAGCCGGATCATCGGGGTGCACCACATTCACGATTCCCTGCTCGGGCGGGAAGTCGAGGTCGTGCGCTCCGGCGACCGGCCCAAAGCGACGCGGCTGATGCTCGGAGACCACTCCCGAGCCGACCTGGAGTAGCGATGACAACCATCTCCGAGAGCACACTCATCACCGGCGTCTTCCACGTGCTGCCGTCGGTCCACCGCGACAAGCGCGGATTGTTCGTGGAGACGTATCGGCGCGAGTGGATCCCGAGCGGGCGCGAGATGATCCAGGCGAACCGGGCCGATCGCTCCGCCGGTTGCATCGTCGGCCTGCACTACCACCTGCACCAGGCCGACTATTGGTACGTGCCGTTCGGCC
>JAUZEI010000353.1 GCA_030839105.1 Actinomycetota bacterium | reverse complement strand
GGAGTCGATGGTGATCTGCGCGGTTCCCGCGGCCGGCGAGGACGACTTGCTGCTGCTCCCGCACGCGGCGAGACCGACGGAGAGGGCAGCGATGGCGATGAGGGCGAAGATGCGTCGTTGCATGTCATGTACTACGGAGCAGATGGCACCCGTGGTTCACTTCTTCTCGCGCGGCAGGCCCAGCGTGCGCTCGCCGATGACATTGCGCTGGATCTCGTTGGTGCCCGCCCAGATGGAACTGGCCTGGTAGTAGAGCCATGACCGCTGCCAGGCTCCGTCTCCGGGGTTGCCCTCGGCGCCGCGCCACAACGGCTGGGCGGGCCCCACGACCGCCATCGCGGTGTCGTGGAGCCGCTTGCTCATCTCGCTCCACCAGAGCTTGTTGATGCTCCCGACCGGGCCCGGGTCGCCGCCCTTCGCGGTACGGGAGATCGACCGCCAGTTATGGAGCTGGAAGATGCGGACCTCGACGAATGCCTGCGCGAGGCGACCGGCGAGCCGCGGATCGTCGAGCGCATCGTTCTCGAGGCCGAGCCGCCATAACTCGTCGAGCAGTTGCGAGTGCGCGACGAGTTGTCGGGGGTTGACGCCCCGCTCGTGCGTCAGTGTGGAATTCGCGACGCGCCAGCCTTCGTGCAACGGACCGACGAGCCGGTCGTCGGGAACGAACACATCCGAGAAGAAGACCTCGTTGAACTCCGACTCGTCGGTGATCTGCCGGAGCGGGCGGACCTCCACGCCGGGTGCGTGCATGTCGATCACGAGCGCGGAGATGCCCTTGCTTTTGGGCGCTTCGGGATCGGTGCGCGCGAGACACCACCCCCAGTCGGCGAACTGCGCGTAGCTGGTCCAGACCTTCTGGCCGTTGACGAGGAATCCGCCGTCGACCGCCGTGGCGCGGGTCGCGAGCGATGTGAGATCGCTGCCCGCGCCGGGCTCGCTGAACAGCTGGCACCAGATCTCGGTGGCATCGAGGATGCGGGGGAGCCACTTGGCTTTCTGCTCGGGAGTGCCGTGCGCGAGCAGCGTGGGTCCGACCAGGTTGACGCCGATGCGGCCGACGAGCTCGGGGGCGCGGGCGCGGGCCAGCTCCTCGGTGACGATGTAGTGCTCGACCGGTCCGGCCCCTCGCCCGCCGTACTCCTCGGGCCAGGCGACGCCGACCAGCCGGCCGCCTGCGAGCTTCGCCTGCCATGCCCGCCCGAACGCGACCTCCTCGGCGAGGTCGTCGAAGCGGGGCGGAAGTCCGCGTCCGTACTCCCAGGGGAGGTTCCCCCGGAGCCAGGCGCGCACCTCGTCGCGCAGCTCGGCTTCGGCGGTCGTGGCGCGCAGGTCCATGGCGCGCGGAAAGCTACTTCAGAGCAGAGCCTGACCGTCAGGACGAACGGAGTCAGACGCGCTGGTCGATCGGCACGTACTTGCGTTCGGTCGGCCCGACGTAGATCTGGCGCGGCCGACCGATCTTCGTCTTCGGGTTCTCGTTGCCCTCCCACCAGTGCGCGATCCAACCGGGCAGGCGTCCGATCGCGAACAACACGGGGAACATGTCGGTGGGGAAGCCCATGGCCCGGTAGATGAGGCCCGAGTAGAAGTCGACGTTCGGGTAGAGCTTCTTCTCGATGAAGTAGTCGTCGGTGAGCGCGACCTCTTCGAGCTGCAGCGCGATGTCGAACAACTGGTCCTTCGACTTCAGCTCGTTGAGCACGCGCTCCGCCGTCCCCTTGAGGATCTTGGCGCGCGGGTCGTAGTTCTTGTACACGCGGTGCCCGAATCCCGACAGCCGGAACGGATCGTTCGGATCCTTGGCGCGCCGTACGGCGTCGGCGACGTCGCCGCCGTGGTCGCGGATGTTCTCGAGCATCTCGACGCAGGCCTGGTTGGCGCCGCCGTGCAACGGTCCCCACAGCGCGTCGACCCCCGCCGCGATCGATGCGTAGAGGTTTGCCTCCGCGGACCCGACCATCCGCACCGTGGAGGTGGAGCAGTTCTGCTCGTGGTCGGCGTGCAGGATGAGCAACTGCTTCAACGCGTGCACGATCGTGGGTGAGACCTCGTAGGGCTCCGAGGGAACTGCGAACATCATGCGCAGGAAGTTCTCGATGAGGTCGAGTGAGTTGTCGGGATACAGGAACGGCTGGCCGATCGACTGCTTGTACGAGTACGCGGCGACCGTGGGCAGCTTCGCCATGAGTCTCACGATCGAGAGCTGCACCTGCTCGGGATCATGCGGATCCTCGGAGTCCTGGTAGAAGGTCGCGAGCGCGTTGACCACCGACGCGGTGGTGGCCATCGGGTGCGCGTCCTTGGGGAAGCCGTAGTAGAAGCGCTTCACGTCCTCGTGCACGAGTGTGTGCAGGCGGATCTGGCGGCTGAACTCGCGGCGCTCCGACGCGGTCGGCAGCTCGCCGTAGATCACGAGCCACGCGGTCTCGAGGAACGAGGGGTGCTCCTGCTCCGCGAGGTCTTCGATGTCGTAGCCGCGGTAGCGCAGGATGCCGAGGTCACCGTCGATGAACGTGATCGCCGACTCGGTCGAGCCGGTGTTCACATAGCCGTAGTCGAGGGTGATCAGGCCGGTCTGCGCTCGCAGCTTGGAGATGTCGATGGCATATTCGTTCTCGGTGCCACGCACCACGGGGAGCTCGATCTCCTTGCCGTTCCACAGCAGCTTGGCCGGTGCTTCCGACATCCGAGGCTCCTTCATCGCGGGCGACGTGCAATCTACCGATCCTTCCCCAGGTCGGCCGGTCGACGCATGAAGCTGAGGGTCAGATTGACAACTTCGGATTGACGCAG
>JAUZEI010000349.1 GCA_030839105.1 Actinomycetota bacterium | reverse complement strand
GTTCCTCCTGGGGATCGGGCTGTCCACGGGCCAGGCCGCCGCCGCCCTGCTCGGCTCCGAGGAGCGGCTCGAGTACACGCTCGTCGGTGACACGGTGAACCTCGCGCAGCGCCTGCAGGACTGGGCGCGCCCGGCCGGTACGACGGTACTGTCCGACGCGACCGTCGCCGCGCTGACCAATCCGCCGCCGCTCGAACGGCTCGAGGCCCAGAAGGTCAAGGGAAGGGAGACGCCGGTGCTCGCTTTCCGGCTCTCGCGCGAAGCGGCCGTGTCGGTGGCCGGAACCGAAGGAGCAACACAGTGACAGCGGGGACATCGGCGACATCCGAGACGTCAGGGACAGCCGGGACGGGACAACATGTGTGCCGGGTCATCGGCGTGCGCAAGACCTTCGAGGCCGAGCTCGCGCCGGTACGCGCGGTCCGGGGCGTCGATCTCGACATCGCGGCGGGAGAGTTCGTCGCGATCATGGGGCCTTCCGGTTGCGGGAAGTCGACGTTGCTCAACCTCATCGCCGGCCTCGAGGTCGCCGACGACGGCGAGATCAGCATTGCCGACGAGACGATCACGGGAAAGAGCGAGGACGACCTCGCGCGCATGCGCCGCCGCCACATCGGGGTCGTGTTCCAGTTCTTCAATCTGCTCGAAGGAATGAGCGTGCTCGAGAACGTCGTACTTCCGGCGGTCATCGCGGGCACGAAGCGCAAGCCGGCCGAGACCCGGGCGCGGGACCTGCTCGACCTGCTCGGTCTCGCAGACAAGGCGAAGGACTCGCCCGGGTTGCTCTCCGGTGGCCAACGGCAACGGCTCGCGATCGCGCGTGCGCTCGCGAACGAGCCGACGTTGCTGTTGGCCGACGAGCCGACCGGAGCGCTCGACAGCGAGGGCGGCCACGAGGTGCTCGAGCTGTTCAAGCGATTGCACTCCGACGGCCAGACCATCGTGATGGTCACGCACAACGAAGAGGTCGCGGCGGCCGCCGATCGCATCGTGCGCATGCGCGACGGCCGGATCGAATCGGGATTCCGCGCCGATGTAGCCGCCGTCGCGGCGCCCAACTGAGACCCGGCGATTGCCATCATGATGGGAGCCCTGGTTGGCGTGCTCTGGGCGGGCGGCATCGGACTCGTCCTCACGCGTCGCCGTGAGAGCCCGAGCTCACGATTCGGCCGCGTCGTCGTCGCGCTCTCGACCGGGGGCGTCATCGCCTCCGCGATAGCCGCGCGCGATTCGTTGCCCGCCGTGGTGCTGCTGGTCGGCGTACCGATCGCGTTCATCGCCGGGCTCGTCGTGTTCCAAGGCCAATACCGGGGCGCGACGGTCGTCGATCGCACCCGGCTGCAGTGGGTCGCCTGGGGCGTCGTCGTGTTCCTTGCGCTCTCGAGCGCGGCGTGGCTGATCGATTCGCTACTCGGGTGGCCCGAGCACATCGGCGCGGTGGCGGTCGGCCTTTCCCTCGCCGTTCCACTCGCGCTCGTGCTCGGATCTTTCGAGACGTTCGCAGGCCGGGTCGATCGACTCCTCGTGGGCTCGATCGAGGCGGGCGGGATCCTCGTCATGATCGGTGTCGTCTACCTCCTCGTCGTACTCGGCTTCGGCGATGCACCCGATCACGCGCAGCGCCGCGTGCTCGGCCTGTCGATGATCGCGGCGGCCATTGCCGCGCTGGCGTACGCACCGGTACGCGCCCGCCTCGCAGAATTCGCGAACCGACGGGTATACGGCGGCCAGCGCGCGCCCGACGAAGCACTGCAGACGTTCGGCGCGCGCATGTCCCGCGCCATCGCGCTCGACGAGCTGCTCCTGCAGCTCGCGGAATCACTGCACCGATCACTGCGGCTCAAATCCGCCGAGGTGTGGACGGGAACCGACGGGTCGCTCGAGCGGGCGGCGGCGATCCCCGACCGAGGTCCGCGCCGGGTCCGCCTGACCGCCGAGGAACTGCCCGTTGTCGCCCGCTCGCATGTCTCGGGCAACGCGTGGATGCAGGTGTGGCTGCCCGGTGTCCTCGCCGAGCACGAGAATCGGGTCGTACGGGTCGCGCCGATGGCGCATTCCGGTGAGCTGCTCGGGCTCCTCGTGTGTGCGCGCGAAGCGGGTGACGCCGCGTTCACCGATGAAGAGGAACGCGTCCTTACCGAGCTTGCACGCCAGGTCGGGTTGGCCCTGCACAACTCACGACTCGACACCGCGTTGCAGGCATCGCTCGACGATCTCCGCGTCGCCAACGACGAGTTGAGCGCGTCCCGGGCACGCATCGTCGCCGCCGCCGATCACTCCCGCCGCCGGATCGAACGCGACCTCCACGACGGCGCGCAACAACATCTGGTCGCGCTCGCCGTGAAGCTCGGACTCGCGCGCCAGATGCTCGAAGCCGATCCCGCGGTGGTCGCGACCCTGCTCGAGGAGCTCCGCGCCGATGCGCAGACCACGCTCACCGAATTGCGCGAGCTGGCACACGGCATCTATCCGCCGCTGCTGATGGACCGCGGGCTTCCCGAAGCGCTGCGCGCCGCCGCGAACCGTGCCGTACTCCCGGCCGAGGTCGTCGCCGACGTAGGTCGTTACGACTCCGATGTCGAAGCCGCGGTCTACTTCTGCTGTCTGGAGGCCATGCAGAACGCCGGCAAGCACGCCGGCGAGGGTTCTCGTCTCACCGTCATGGTCAAGGGCTCGGACGACGAGCTGTGCTTCGAAGTCGCCGACGACGGCGCCGGCTTCGACGCGACCAACGCACGGGCCGGCCACGGATTCGTCAACATGGCCGACCGCCTCGGCGCGATCGGCGGGTCGCTCGAGGTCGACAGCGCTCCGGGTCACGGTACGCGCATCCGCGGCCACATCAAACAGCCCGCGCGCGCTCCCGTCTGAGTCGCCGTCAAGCTTCGCGGCGCAACACCAAGTGGGCGGCGTTCCAGCCGCACATGCCGTGTACCCCGCCGCCGGGTGGTGTCGACGACGAGCAGAGATAGAGGCCGCGGGCCGGCGTGGCCCACGGATGGAGCGAGAGGCGCGGGCGCGCGAAGAATTGGCGCAGGTCGGACTTCCCGCCGTTGATGTCGCCACCCACATAGTTCGCGTTGTCCGCTTCCATCTCCGCCGGGCCCATCGTGTGCCGCGCGAGCACCTGGTCGCGAAAGCCCGGCGCGAACCGTTCGACCTGGCGTTCGATCGCGTCCGTCATGTCGACGGTGGAACCGTGCGG
>JAUZEI010000327.1 GCA_030839105.1 Actinomycetota bacterium | reverse complement strand
CGTCGATGGTGAAGGTGGCCTTGCCGCGCCCGTCGGTCGTTGTCGCGGCGGGGCTCACCTTGGCCTTCGACGAGCTGCACGCCGTGGCGCTCAGCAGCGCGCATACCACGAGAGCGTAAACGACGTGACCGCGGGGACGCACTGCCGTCACGGTTTGCGGAACGTCGACGCGAGCTCGACCAGCGTGCGCACGCCGTAGCCGGTCCCGCCTTTCGACGTTTCGGCATCCTCCGACGAAGCTCGGGCGGTTCCGGCGATGTCGAGGTGCACCCACGGCGCGTCGCCGGTGAACTCCTTCAGGAACAGGCCCGCCGTCAACGTTCCCGCGCCGCCGCCCGAGGAGATGTTGCGCAGATCCGCGATCTCGGAGTCGAGATTGCGCCGGTAGTCCTCGGGTAACGGGAGGTGCCACATCCGCTCGCCGGCGCGTTCGGCGGCTTCGCTGACCTGTGCGATCCACGCGTCGTCGGTGCCCATCAAGCCTGCGATCTTGTCGCCGAGCGCCATCGTGACCGCGCCGGTGAGCGTCGCGAGATCGATGATGGCGTCTGCACCTTCTTCGCTCGCGAGGGACAGTGCGTCGGCGAGAATAAGACGACCTTCGGCATCGGTGTTGAGCACCTCGACCGTCTTGCCGTTGCGCATCGTCAGCACGTCGCCCGGTCGCATCGCCGCGCCGCTCGGCATGTTCTCGACGAGTGGTACGTAGGCGATCACGCGGGACTTGACCCCGAGGTCGCGCAACGTCGACATCGCCGCGATCACTGCGGCCGCGCCGGACATGTCGGTCTTCATCGTCTCCATGCCACCGGCGGTCTTGAGCGACAGGCCGCCGGAGTCGAACACCACGCCCTTGCCGACCAGCGCGAGCGTGCCCTTCGCGTTCGCGGGCGCGTACTCGAGTCGCAGGAAGCGGGGCGGACGGTCGGAGCCGTTCCCGACGCCCAGCACCCCACCCATGCGGGCCCGCACGAGCTGCTCGCCCGCGTACACCTTGGCCTTCAACCCCGACGTGCGCGCGATTCCCTTGGCGAGCTCCGCGACATCGGCCGGTGACTTGGCCGCCGCGGGCTCGTTGATGAGATCCCGGGCCCACAGCACCGCTTCCGCGATACGCGCCCCGCGTGCGAGCCCGGCCCGCACCTTGGCGTCGGGCTTCGTGACGACCAGAACCCGCGCGAGCTCGGACGCCTTGGCGTCGGACTTGTAGCGCAGGAACTGGTAGCGGCCGAGACTCACGCCCTCCGCGAACGCCTGGGCGGCGAGGGCGCGATCGACGTCGGGTGCGACCGCGTCGAGCAACGTCGTCGCGACTGTCGCGGCGTGCGCGGCGCGCTTCGCGAGCACGGCACTCGTGCGTCGGATCGCGGCCGCGTCGAACGTCTCCTGGTCGCCGACTCCGAGCAGGAGCACGGAACGGGCGCGCAGTCGACCGCCGGTCGGGACCGCGAGCACCTCGCCCCGCTTGCCGTCGAACTCGGTCTCCCGCACGAACTCGGCGAGCGTGCCGCCGACCGCGTCGTCGACGAGATCCGCGCCCGGCCCGGGACGCGCGCCGGTGAACACGGGGACTACGAACAGATCGGCCTTGGGTGCGTCGGCAACGATCCGGAACGAGGGGGCCATGGTTTCCTTACGGTTTGCGCGATGGACGGAATTCGCCCTCTTGCCACCGGGAGAGGGTGTACACGAGGTCGGCGACACGATTGAGGTAGGGCACAACGTGGCTTTCGGAACCGAGCCAGCCGACACGTGTCGCCGCGACCGTGATGCGTTCGGCCCGGCGGATGACCGTTCGGGCGAAGTCGAGCGCGGCCGCGACCGAGTTCTGACCGGGGAGCACGAACTCCTGCGGTGGATCGAAGCGCGTGGTCACGTCGTCGATGATCGGCTCGAGCCGGTTCACCATGTCGCCGGTGACAAGCGAAACTTCCGGTTTCAGCTTTCCGCGATTGTCCGGCGCGGTCGCAAGCTCGGCGCCGACGACGAAGAGCTCGCGCTGCAGCCGGACCAGTAGCTCGTGCAGCTCGGACTCGGGATCGATCTCCGCCCGGGCGAGCCCGAGCGCGCTCACCGCCTCGTCGACGGCTCCGTACGCCTCCGGCCCGACCTCGTCCTTACCGACGCGACCGCCGTACAGGAGACCGGTCGTGCCGTCGTCACCCTTGCGTGTGTAGACCTTCATGCCGGAGGCACAGCCTACGGTGCCCCGCCTTCGTTCTCCGCGTCCGGACCTCGCCCTATTCGTGTAGAGAACCCCCGCAGGGGCCACGTAACCTGGAGCGATGCAGGACCCCCGAGGAACCGCGTCACCGATCGGCAGCGGCGCCGTGCACCCATTTCTCGACGCTCTGCACGAGCGCGTTCTCGTGCTCGACGGCGCGTTCGGCACGTGGATGCAGGGGCACGACCTCGGCGCCGACGACTTCGGCGGCGAAGTGCTGGAGGGCTGCAACGAGAACCTCGTCGCCACCCGGCCCGATCTCGTCTCCCAGATGCACGACGAGTTCTTCGCGGCCGGTGTCGACGGCGTCGAGACCGCGACCTTCGGCGCCTTCCCACTCGTCTTGAACGAGTACGGGATCGCCGATCAGACGTTCGAGCTCAACCGCCAGGCGGCCCAGCTCGCGCGGGAGGTCGCGTCCGGCCATTCCGCCGACGGGCGACCCCGCTTCGTGATCGGTTCGATCGGTCCCGGCACCCGGCTCCCGTCGCTCGGCCAGATCAAGTACACGACGCTGCGAGACGACTACGAGCTGCAGGTCGACGGCTTGATCGCGGGCGGCGTCGACGTGCTGCTCATCGAGACGGTGTACGACCTCCTGCAGGCCAAGGCCGCGATCAACGGCGCGCGGCGGGCGATGCAGCGCGCCGATCTCTCCAACCCGATCCCGATCATCGTGCAGGTCACCGTCGAGACGACCGGTCGCATGCTGGTCGGCACCGAGATCGGCGCCGCGCTGACCGCGCTCGAAGCGATGCGGCCCGACGTCATCGGCATGAACTGCGCGACGGGTCCGGCCGAGATGACCGAACATCTCCGCTACCTCGCGCAACATGCCCGCACGTTCCTGTCCGCGCTGCCCAACGCCGGACTGCCGAGCGTCGTCGACGGGCACACGCATTACGACCTCACGCCGCCGCTGCTTGCCGAGGCGCACGAACGCTTCACCACCGAGTTCGGGCTGAACGTCGTCGGCGGTTGCTGCGGCACGACTCCCGAGCACCTCCGCCAGGTCGTCGAGCGGCTCGACCACCGCGCGCCGGTGTTGCGCAACCCGGAGTTCGAGCCCGGCTGCTCGTCGATCTACTCGCACGTGCCGTTCGAGCAGGAGCTCGCGTACCTTGCCATCGGCGAGCGCACCAATGCGAACGGCTCGCGCAAGTTCCGCGACGCGATGCTCGAGGCCGACTGGGACTCCTGCGTGCAGATGGCGCGCGAACAGGTGAAAGAAGGCGCGCACGTGCTCGACGTGTGCGTCGACTACGTGGGCCGCGACGGCGCGATCGACATGGACGAGATCGCAGGCCGTTTCGCCACCCAGGCGTCGCTACCCCTCGTATTCGACTCGACCGAGC
>JAUZEI010000310.1 GCA_030839105.1 Actinomycetota bacterium | reverse complement strand
ATGGCGGGTACTCGTTCGTGGCCACCCCCGGCCAGTCATCCGACCCCGACTCGACCGCGCTGGTGATTCAGGCCTTCCTCGCGGAGAAGGCCGACCCGGGCGCCGCGGTCACCGCACTCGCGCGGTTTCAGCTCGGCTGCTCCGACCCGGCCGCGACGCGAGGCGCCTACTTCTATCCGGGTAGCCGCACGCCGAACCTCTTCGCGACGGTCCAGGCCGTACCGGCCGCGGCCTTGCGAAAGTTCCCGCTCGCGGCGAGTACCCCCGCGGCCGACGTGCCGATGACGAATTGCTCGGCATCGGCGAGCGCCCCTTCCACGGCGACGCTCACCGCGGCGACCACGACATTGGCCGGTACCGCCGGTCCGTGTCCCGCCAAGACCGGCGTGACGGTCAGTGTCGACTTCACTGCGTTCGGTCTCGGTGTGCAGACGCGGTGCGCCCCCGGCGCGCAGGCGTCCGGACTCGCCGCGATGCAACATGCGGGATTCACCCCGGCCGGCACGAGCCGCTACGGCTTCGCGTTCATCTGCCGTATCAACAATCGGCCCACGCCCGCCCAGCAGGCATGCGTGACGACTCCGCCCCCGACCGCGTTCTGGGCCTACTACCACGCGCTCGCGGGCGCCAACACGTGGACATACTCGACTGTCGGCGCGACGGCGTACAAGCCACCCCTCGGGAGCATCGACGCGTGGGCGTTCGGCAAGCAGGCGAAGCCCTCGAAGACGCCCGCGCAAGTACGGGCCGGGAAGTAGCCGCCGAGTCGCAGTGTCGCCGGTCGACGTGGGAGTGGTGCACAGATGCAGGACGGTTCGGTGATCCGAGCAGAATTCGGCCGGCGACGGACGCGGCGATCGTCGTACGTCGTCGCACTCGCGCTGACGCTCGTGACGGCACTGGTGGCGGTCACGCCCGCCACCGCGTCGGCGGCGACGCCTCCAGACCTGAACGCAGCGGTGCACTACCTCGCCACCACAACGGGCGCGAGCGGAGTGGTGAACGGCACGAGCCTCGCGCACGACGGCTTCTGGGAGGCCTTCGATCAGTTCGCCGACTTCGGTCTGACGATCGACGGCGCGTTCGCGCTCGCCGCGACCGGCACCGACAACCCGACGTTGCAGAAGGTCGTCGGCTTCCTTCGGGACGCGAAGACCGACCCTTCGGGTAACTCGGTCGACGACTGGACGGGCATCGGTACGCCGTTCGCGAGCGGCGGATCGATCGGCAAGGAAGCACTGCTCGCCGAGGTGACGGGATACGACCCGCGCGCGTTCGGCGGCCATGATCTGATCGCCGCGCTCGCGAACGTCATCTGCACGAAGGCCGACGTCGCGACCGGTTGCGGCGGCTCCGGCAACTATGCGTATTCGACGGCGACCTTCTCTCAGGCTTTCGGTGTCATCGCCGCGCTACGAATCGGCGACACGATCGGGGCGGCCGGACCCGTCGCATTCCTCGAAGGTCTGCAGAACGCGGCGGGCGCGTGGCCGAGTTTCATCCCCGCGAGTGGCGACTCCGACGTCGACAGCACCGCGATCGCCGCGATGGCGCTCGCCCTCCTCCCCGACGACCCGGCCGCGTCGGCGGCCGTCACGAAGGGGCTCGCCTGGATCGCCGGCAGGCAGAGCCCGACGGGCGGCTTCCCCGGCATAGCCGTCGACTCGACGAACTCCTCCGGTCTGGCGATCCAGGCGCTGACGCTCGCCGGGTCGCAGTACCGGCCGCAGATCGCGAAGGCCACGGCATTCCTCGCCGCGCGCCAGAACGGCGACGGAGGATTCGACGTCGCGGCCGGCGGTCAACCGGGCTCCGACGCCCGCGCGTCGGCGCAGGCGGTCGGCGGGATCGTCGGAACGTCGTACGGCACGCTCTCCGACATGCTTCCGCCCGAGACCGCAACCACGACCTCGACCTCGACCACGATCTCGGCGTCGACGACCACGACGGCCGTCGGAACCTCGACGGGGGGAGAGTCGGCGCCGACCACCTCCGCCGCGACCCCAACCGCGCTCGAGAGCGAGCCCGCGCCGGCGGTCGGCCCCGCGACGCTTCCCGCGACCGGCGCCGACCCGGACCGGTTGCTCGTGTGGGTCGCGACCCTGCTCGGGCTCGGCGCCATTGCGACGGTGATCGGGCGCAGGCGCGCATTGTCGGTGTCGACGTCGACCCGCGACCGAAGTCGAGGACGGAGATGAGAACGCGCCCGCGTTTCGTCGCGGCGTCACTGACCTTGTCAGCCGCACTGCTGCTCGTACCGATCGCCGCACGGCCCGTGGGCGCCGACCCCATCGGCAATTGCACGACGACTGCGGGCACGATCATCGCGGTCGACTTCGCGCACTGGGGCGGCCCGATCGTGCGGGGCTGCGGCGTCGGCCAGCCGAACGGTTACGCACTGCTGCACGCGGCCGGGTTCAGCACCGCCGGTGACAATCACGACGGGCCGGGCTACGTCTGTCGCCTCGGCAATCAGGCGTTCCGGTCGGGCACGCAGTACCCGACACCGACGGAGGACGCCTGCATCGTCACGCCACCGTCCACCGCGTATTGGTCGTACTGGCACGCGCCCGCGGGCCGGAACACGTGGAGTTACAGCAGTCTCGGCGCACTGAACGGGCACCCGCAGCCCGGAGAGGTCGACCTGTGGGTCTTCGGCGGCACCGACGTCGGCGGCACGACGGGTTCGGCCGTCCCGCACATCAGTCCGGACTCCGTGCGCGCGCACAACGCGGCCCCCACCGGCGGCCCGCGACCGGGGGGCACTCCCACCACGCGCGCCCGAGTGCCGACTGCGACGGCCCCGACGACGCCGATTGCGGGTGCGTCGATCGCGCGGGGCTCGAACGGGAACGGAACGGGCGCGACGGTCGAACCCGCCACGGGGCCGGGCCGTTCGGTGTCGAGCCCGTCGAAGGATCCGACGCGCCCGGTCACGCCGACGACCCGTTCGATTCTCCGTCCGAAGGAAACCGGCTCGACCGGCCCCGAGCGCGCGTCGCCGTCGCCGTCGTCGACGGTTGCACGACGATTCGTCGACGCGCTGCCCGCAGTGCACACGGACGGGTCGACCGGATCGATCGTGCCGGTGCTGATCGGTGCAGGCCTGCTGCTCCTCCTCGGCGGCGGTACCGCCGGCGCGCTATGGCGACGGCGGCAGCACGAATGAACGGCGGACGCGGATGACGACCGTGACCCGCGCCTATGCAGTCAGCGACAGCCGCCGGGTCCCCCGCACGCTGCACCCCGTCGCCTGGTGGGTCTGGGCGCTCGGACTCGCGGTCGCGGTGAACCGCACGACCAACCCGCTGCTCCTGTTGTTGGTGCTCGCCGTCGTGGGCTTCGTCGTCGCCAATCGACGCACCGAGGCGCCGTGGGCACGCGCATTCAAGTACTACCTCGCACTTGCAGTCGTCGTGATCGGATTGCGCGTGGTCTTTCGGTCGGTGTTCGGCTCCGGCGTCG
Source organism: Actinomycetota bacterium (assembly GCA_030839105.1). Classification (GTDB taxonomy): domain Bacteria; phylum Actinomycetota; class Acidimicrobiia; order IMCC26256; family PALSA-610; genus PALSA-610. The sequence continues at coordinate 2,975 of JAUZEI010000310.1, read as the reverse complement.
CGCTGGGAGACCACATCATGTTCCGGCTGCCGAGCATCGCGACGCCGAGCTGGTATTCCGGAGTGCGGCTCGGCGGTCCGGTTTCACTCGAGGCGACGTTGTCGGCCGCGGCCGACGGACTGCGCCTGGGCACGCTCATCTGCTGCATCGGTGCGGCCAATGCACTGGCGAATCCGAAGCGCGCACTGCGCGTCCTGCCCGGCGCGTTGTACGAGCTGGGCGTCGCGGTGGTCGTGTCGATCAGCGTGGCGCCGCAACTCGTCGAGAGCGTGCAGCGCGTCGCGCGCGCCCGCCGGCTGCGCGCGGGCCGGAGCAAGGGACTCCGCGCGCTGCGCAGCGTCGCGATACCCGTCCTGGAGGACGCGCTCGAACGCTCGCTCCTCCTTGCCGCCGCAATGGACTCGCGCGGTTACGGACGGGCCGGACCGGCAACCCGCGCGAGTCGCCGGATCACGGCGGCGCTCATGGTGACAGGCATGCTCGGTTTGTGCGCGGGCGCGTACGGGCTCCTCGACGGAACGGCACCGCGTTACCTGGGTCTACCGGCGATCCTCGCGGGCGCCGCGCTCTGCTGCGCGGGACTGGTGCTCGGGGGCCGGCGCGTGACACGGAGCCACTACCGGCCCGATCCTTGGCGCGCGCCCGAGTGGATCGTCGCCGGCTGCGGGATCACGACCGCGGTACTGCTCTACGCGAGCACGAGGTTGAGCGCGGCCGACCTGAATCCCACGTTCTCGCCGCTGCATTTCCCGGCGCTACCGATCGTCCCGACCATCGCAATCCTGTTCGCTGCGGTCGCCGGATTCGCCGCGCCCCCGCCCCGTCATCCGCACCGGCCGGACAGCCGCGAGTACACGAGCCGTCGCCCGGAGGTTGCGGACGGAACCCTGGAGCCCGACCCCGCTCGAGCGCCGGTGCCCGCATGATCGACTTCGACCGCGTCACGATCACCTACTCCGATGCGCCGGCTCCGGTCCTGCGCGATGTCAACCTGCATATCGACGAAGGTGAGCTCTGCCTGGTCGTCGGCCGTACGGGCGCCGGCAAGTCGACCCTGCTCGGTGCCGTCAACGGCCTCGTGCCGCACTTCACGGGCGGCACGTTGGAAGGACGGGTCACCGTCGAACGTCGCGACACCGCGTCGTTCCCCCCGCGCGAGTTGGCCGACGTCGTCGGCGTCGTGGGCCAGGACCCGTTGGCGGGATTCGTGACCGACACGGTCGAGGAGGAGCTGGCGTACGGCATGGAGCAGCTCGCGGTGCCCGCTCCGGTGATGCGCAAACGCGTGGAGGAAACTCTCGATCTCCTCGGGCTGGCCGACCTCCGGTACCGCGCGCTGCACGAGCTTTCGGGCGGGCAGCAACAACGGGTCGCGATCGGCGCGGTTCTCACCCCGCACCCGCGCGTGCTGGTGCTCGACGAGCCCACCTCCGCGCTCGACCCGACCGCGGCCGAGGAGGTCTTGGCCGCGATCACGAGACTCGTCCACGATCTCGGTGTCACCGTCCTGCTCGCGGAGCATCGCCTCGAACGTGTCGTGCAATACGCCGATCGCGTCATCCACCTCGCGGGCGACGGCACCGTCACCGACGGCGCGCCGGCATCGATGTTCGCCACCAGCACGGTCGCGCCGCCCGTTGTCGAGCTGGGGCGCCTCGCGGGTTGGAGTCCGCTGCCGTTGTCGGTGCGCGACGCGCGCCGGGTCGCGGCGCCGCTGCGCGAGTCGATCGCGCGCGCGCAGCCCGTCGTTGCGCGCGCCCGGGCGTCGGCCGCGGCGCCGCTGCTGCGCGCCCGCAACGTCATCGTTCGCTACGGCGACGTCGTCGCGGTACGCGGCATCGACCTCGATCTCGGGGCCGACGAGGTGACCGCGCTGATGGGACGCAATGGTTCGGGTAAGTCGTCCTTGCTGTGGGCGATGCAGGGTTCGGGCAAGCGCCAGAGCGGGCTCGTCCAGGTCGACGGTAAGGATCCCAAGAACCTGTCGGCGCGCGCCGCGCGCGCGCTCGTCGGTCTGGTGCCGCAGACGCCCGCCGACCTGCTGTACCTCGAGACGGTCGCGGCGGAGCTCGAACAGGCCGACGTCGAATCCCACGGTGCGCGCTCGGTGCCTGCCCGCGAGATCCTCGACCGGCTCGCGTCCGGGATCCCCGACGACGTGCATCCGCGCGACCTCTCCGAAGGTCAGCGGCTCGCGCTCGTCCTGGCCCTGCAGCTCCGCGCCGCGCCGCCCGTCGTGCTGCTCGACGAACCCACTCGCGGACTCGACTACAACGCGAAGCGCTCCCTGATCCGTATCGTCCACGAGCTCGCCGCCGAGGGCCGGGCCGTGGTGATATCGACGCACGACGTCGAGTTCGTCGCGGCCGCCGCCGACCGCGTCGTCGTCCTCGCCGACGGCGACATCGTTGCCGACGGGCCCACCGCCGATGTCGTGGTGGCCTCGCCCGCGTACGCGCCGCAGGTATCGAAGATCCTCGCCCCGTCGCGGTTTCTCACAGTGGAACAGGTCGTCATCGCCCTCGACCGGGCGGCGAGCTGATGGCTGCCACAGTTCTTTCCGGCACGCGCGGGCGACAGGTCGCGATCCGCATGCACGCCCGGTCGAGGGTTGCGGCGGTACTCGCGACCCTGATCGGGTTCGTCTGTTTCCTGTGGCCCTTCGTCCTGTCGCCGGGAAGGTTCGGGAGCGCGTACACGGCGCCGCTGATGTTCGGTGTGCTGTTGCTGTTGGTGCTGGCTGTGGTCTTCGCCGAGATCGCCGACGGTGGCATCGACGCGAAAGCGCTCGCGATGTTGGGTGTGCTGTCGGCCGTCAACGCAGGCCTGAGGCCGCTCGGCGCGGGCACCGCCGGCCTCGAGACGATGTTCTTCGTGCTGATCTTCGCGGGCCGCGTGTTCGGGCCGGGGTTCGGGTTCACCCTCGGATGCACGTCGCTGTTCGCGTCGGCGGTGATCACCGGTGGGGTCGGACC
>JAUZEI010000032.1 GCA_030839105.1 Actinomycetota bacterium | reverse complement strand
AAGCCGGCGCCGACGAGTACCGCGACGACGAGCAGACGGATCAACCAACGGATCGGATGCAGCAACTGCGTCTACTTACTTGGCGACGACCCGGAACGCACCGCGCATGAAGGGGTGGATCCGGCAGAAGTAGGTGTACGTGCCGGGCGGAAGACTGGTCGGCGTCGACCACGTGGCCTTGCCGCTCGCCGGAGGTCCGTACGTGGCGAGCTCACCGGAGTCGAACTGGGGCTGCCCGTTCGCGAGCGGGAACGCAATACCGGTCTTCCCGTCACAGGGCGCCTTGCAGGCTGTGATCGTGTGCGGGATGGCCTTCATGGAGTCGTCGTTGCGGAACACCAGGAAGCCCCCCTGCTTGACGGTCGGCACCGTCGCCGCCGCACTCATGTCGCCTTCGTAGACGAAGTCCGCGATCGGCAGCACCGTGCCCGAGGCCAGCAGCCGCGACGGCAGGTTCATCATGTTCGCGTAGTTCTTCGGGTCGGGCTGGCCGCCGTGGTTGTCGTTCTCGTGCAGGTGGCCGTGGGTCAGCAGGCCCTGCACGTCGACCGCCGTCTTGAACGGGTCACGGCCCGTCGTGTCGCTCGGCGCCATCCACACGACCATGATGCCCATCGACTCGTACCACGAGCCGTCCTTCGAGTTGTAGGTCGTGGTGGTCGAGAGCACGTCGCCCTTGTGGATGGCGACGCGCCAGTTCGCGGGCGTCGCCGACATCGCGACGTCCCACGACACGCCACCCGCGGGTTCGTAGTACGTGGCGATCGACGAGAACAGGTGCGCGGTGTCGGTCGATCCCGGCTTCGTGTGGCCGGTCAATCCCTTTGCGCCGCTGCGTTTCAACCACAGGTCGTCGTGCAGGCCGCCGGGATGCACATGACCCGCAGTCGCGAGCAGCGTGCCGTCGTACGTGGAGGTCCACTCGTTCTTCGGTGCACCCTTGTACGGGTTCTTGGCGTCGTCGGGGTAGGTGTACTCGCCGTTCTTGCCGGTGCCCTGGATCACGTCGAAGACCGGGTACACGCTGCCGTTCTGCACGTCCATCCAGATCGGGATCGCGCGCTTGACCGACTTGGCCGCGGGCGAGGTGGCCGGAATGAGATCGATGTCGTAGGTGACCCAGACCTGGTCCGGCTTCGAGAGCTGGTTGTGCAACATGTAGTTGAGCAACCAGTGATCGCTCGTCTTGTACGCGTAGCCGTAGCCCGTGGGCAGGATCATGCGGGTCTTCTCTTCACCTGCCGCGAAGATGCGCTCCGGGAGGCCCTTCGAGGTCTCGTCGCCCGCCGCGAAGTTGAGCCAGACGCCGTGGTGCAGGTGGATGACGTCGACGGGCGGGATGCTGCCGTCGGCGAGACGCAGGTTGGTGCTGATGCCGACGATCCAGCCGTTCTCCTTCGGCTGCGGGATCGCACGCGTGAAACCGATGTTGTTCTGACCGGGGGTGATCGGGAACGGGCCCGTCTCGAGGTGGATCCGCTTCGCACCTTGCGGCACGGTGTCCGAGATGATCTGGGTCGCCGGCGTCACGCTCGGTGCCGTGGTCGACGCCGACTTGCCGCTGTCCGGCTTCGACGTCGAGGACTTCCCGCTTCCGCTGCCGCAACCGGCGATGGCGATGACACAGACCGCGATGAGGCATCGCGAAGACTTCCCCCGAAGAACACGCATGGGCGGAGCCTAACGGAGACGCACCAGTCGCCTCCCTCGGGCCGGACGGCCGCTTTGCGACACGCGTCTACAGCGCGGGCGGGACGGCCTCGACGAACTCGAGGGCGGCGTCGATGCAGTCGAATTCGCTCGGAGTCCGGAAATGGTCGATTCCTTTCAATACGACCAGTTGCACGTCGGGCAGCGCGTCGACGAGCGGATCGGGTGGCCCTGCAAAGTCCTGGTCGCCGATGATCACGAGTGTCGGGCACGTGACGAGGGCGGCGTCGGCCGGTGTGAAGTCGTCGGTCGGACGCCGCATGCACGCGGCCATGGCCAGCGCGTCGTTTCCGGCGCTGCGCGCGAGGTGGACGAAGAGTCGGGTCTGGACGTCCTCCGGATCGCCGCCGCGCTCGAACGCCTCGGCCAGCGCGCCGTGCGCGTCGTCGGTGCGGAACGCGTTGCTTCCCACGCCGATCAGCACCAGCCGCCCGAACCGCTCCGGTGTGCGCGCGGCGATGCGAAGCAGCAGAAGCGCTCCGAGCGAGAAACCGATTGCATCCACGGTTTCGGTGACATAGAGGGGCAACACGCGTTCGATCGAAGTCTCCAGACGTGAGTACGCCGCCGGGTCGTGGGGCGCGTCGGCCGTTCCGTGCCCGAGGAGGTCGACGGGAATGACGGGCCGGCCGGCGTCGGTGAGCAGGTCCACCCATCCCGGTGCGCGCCAACCATGCTCGAACGACGAGCCGAGTCCGTGAACCAGAACGACGGGCTGGGTGCGCATGCCGACACACAGTACGCGGGGCGCGCGACGCGCAGGCCGAGACCCGCGCGCTCAGCGACCGGGGCGCTCGGCGTAGAAGCGACGCCACGAAAGCGGTGATCCGCCGTCGGCCTGGCGGACGAACTCGAGCAGGAACCAC
>JAUZEI010000270.1 GCA_030839105.1 Actinomycetota bacterium | reverse complement strand
GTCACCCGGCTGCACCTCCGGCGCCGAGCCGCACACCCACACGCCGCGCCGCGTGGCCTGCGCGGCCAGGAACTGCGCGCTCGGTCCGTCGAAGGGCTCGGCCATGCGTTCGGTGTCCATCGAGAAGCCGGTCGAGAACATCTCGGTGAGCACGACGAGCTGCGCGCGCTGCTGCGCAGCGTCGGCGATCAGGCCGTCGAGGTGCGCGAAGTTCGCGTCGCGGTCCTCCCACACGATGTCGTGCTGCACCGCGGCGACCCTCATGGGGTCAGCTTCTGCAGTCGGTCCGCGGCTTCGTCGATCACGTCGAGGCGCTTGCAACACGCGAATCTCACGAGTGGGTTCCCCGCGTCCTTGTCGTCGTAGAAGGCCACGCTGGGGACGGCGACGACACCACACCGGGCCGGCATCGAACGGCAGAACGCGAGGCCGTCGGTCTCGCCGAGACCGCGGATGTCGGCGCTGACGAAGTACGTGCCGGCCGACGGCAGCACGGTGAAGCCGGCCGCCGCGAGCCCGGCTGACAACCGGTCGCGCTTCTCTTCGAGCGCCGCGGCCAACCGCCGGAACGTCGAGCCGGGCAGGTCGAGGCCGGCGGCGACGCCGAACTGGAACGGACCACCGTTCACGTAGGTGAGGAACTGCTTGACCGTCTTCACCGCGTTGACGAGGTCGGGCGGCGCGCAGATCCACCCGATCTTCCAGCCGGTGCACGAGAAGGTCTTGCCGCCCGACGAGATCGTGATCGTGCGTTCGCGCATGCCCGGCATGGTCGCCAGCGGCACGTGACGCCCGTCGAAGACCAGGTGCTCGTACACCTCGTCGGTGATCGCCACGAGGTCGTGCTCCACGCAGAGCTGCGCGATCAGTTCGAGCTCCTCGACCGAGAACACCTTGCCGGTCGGGTTGTGCGGCGAGTTGAGCAACAGCACACGAGTTGCGGGCGTGATCGCGCGCTCGAGCGCGGCGGCATCGAACGACCAGTCGGGCGTGCGCAGCTGCACGACGCGGCGTTGCGCGCCCGCGAGCGCGATGCACGCGGCGTACGAGTCGTAGTAGGGCTCGAAGGTGACGACGTCGCTTCCCGGTTCGCACAGCGCGAGCAGCGACGCCGCGATGGCTTCGGTCGCGCCGGCGGTGACGAGGACTTCGGTGTCGGGGTCGTACACGAGCGAGTACCACTTCGCCTGGTGCGCGGCGATCGCGTGGCGGAGCGCGGGGATGCCGATGCCGGGTGGGTACTGGTTGTGGCCGTCGCGGATCGCGGCGATGGCGGCGTCGAGCACCTCGGCCGGACCGTCCTCGTCGGGGAAGCCCTGGCCGAGGTTGATCGAGCCGGTGGCGACGGCCAGCGCCGACATCTCGGCGAAGATCGTGGTGCCGAAGCCCTGCATGCGCTCGACCAGGTACGGCGACTCGGGCTCGGTCATGCTCAGCCGGCGACGAAGCTCAAGCGCACGTGGCGCTGCGGGTTGTCACGGTTGAGATCGACGAACACGACGCTCTGCCAGATCCCGAGCAGTGGTTCGCCGTCCTGCACCGGCAGCACGACGGTCGGCGCGACGATCGCGGGGAGGACGTGGTCGGCGCCGTGGCCGGGCGAGCCGTGCGCGTGGCGGTACCGGTCGTCGCGCGGCAGCAGTCGTTCGAGCGTGTCGACGAGGTCGTCGTCGGACCGCGCGCCGGTCTCGATGACGGCGATGCCGGCGGTTGCGTGCGGTGCGAACACGTTGACGAGCCCGTCGCCGCGCGCGCGGCAGAACGCGCGCACGTCGGCGGTGAGGTCGACGATCCGGTCGCGCGAGGTGTCGACGTCGAGCACCGTCGTGTCCATCGAGAGCAGCCTAAGAGGTCAGGCCGTCAGCCGGCGTCGACCAGCCAGCCGAAGCCGTTGTCGCGCAGTGCCTCGGACATGCGCGCGGTGACCGTGGGGAGCGAGTTGGTGAGCAGGACGATGCCGAAGATCGCGAGGATCGCCGCCGACACGAGGGTGATCGCGCGGGAGTGGCGCTTGAACCACTCGAGGGTGCGGGTGAGCTTGCCCATCGCCAGCCCGACGGCGAGGAACGACACGCCCAGGCCGAACGAGTACGCGACCAACAGGATGGTGGAACGGGCCAGGCTCTCGCCCCGGGCGGCGAAGCCGAGCACACTGCCGAGGATCGGCCCGATGCACGGCGTCCAGCCCAGGCCGAACGCGGCGCCCGCGACGGGCGCGGCGACCGGGCCGAAGCGGTCGAGGTGCGGCTGCCAGCGGAACTCCTGGTACAGGCGCGGCGTGGTGAGGAGCTGCGAGCCCGCGAGGTAGCACGCCATCAGCAGCACCAGGCCGCCGGAGATGCGGGTGAGCGTCTCCTGGTTGCGGAAGAGCGCACTGCCGGCGGCGGTCGTGATGAGCCCGAGCAACACGAAGACGATGGTGAACCCGAGGACGAACAAGCCCGTGTTCACGGCGATGCGCTTCAGGTAGTGGCGCTGTTGCTCGCGGATCTCCCCCACCGACAGGCCGGTGACCAGGCTCAGGTAGCCGGGCACGATCGGCAGCACGCACGGCGAGACGAACGAGATCACGCCCGCGCCGAACGCGGCGAAGACGTAGAGATTGCTGGAGACGCTCACGGCGACGGAGCCGGACCCGAGCACCGTTGGATGGTACGGCCGACCCGGCCGCGCCCGTGACTCGGCGCTGGTCAGTCGGCGGAGTCGGTCAGTGCTGCCCTGGCCTCGGCGATGCGCGCCTCGGCGATCGCCACGTAGTCGGGGTCGAGGTCGTAGCCCACGTAGTGACGGCCGGTCTGCGTCGCCGCGACTGCCGTCGACCCGGAGCCCAGGAACGGGTCGAGCACGACGTCGTCGACGTAGGTGTAGAGGTGGATGAACCGTTCGGGGAGCTCGACGGGGAACGGCGCCGGATGGTTGACGCGTCGCGCCCGCTCGGGGCGGATCTCCCACACGTCGAGCGTCGACGCGAGGAACTCCTCCTTGCTGATGTCGGACTCGTGCGGCAGTCCGAGCTTCGCCCGTTCCTTCGCCGGAATGGCGCGGTCGAATCGCCCCTTGGACGCGATCACGACGCGCTCGCTGAGGTCGCGCAGCACCGGGTTCGACGCCTTCATGTAG
>JAUZEI010000264.1 GCA_030839105.1 Actinomycetota bacterium | reverse complement strand
GGCCTCGGTGCAGCGGTACGTCGAGGACTGGCAGTCGCTGACGTCCCGCATCGGGATGTGGCTCGATACCGCCGACGCGTACTGGACGCTCTCCAACGAGTACATCGAGAGCGTCTGGTGGCTCTTCCGCACGATCTGGGATTCGGGTGCGATCTACGAGGGCTACAAGGTCGTCCCGTACTGCGGCCGCTGCGGAACCGCCCTCTCGAGCCACGAGCTCGGCCAGCCCGGCGCGTACCGCGACGTCACGGAGCCGTCGGTGTACGTGCGCTTTCCGCTCGCGGACCGCGACGAGGACCTGTTGGTCTGGACAACCACTCCGTGGACGTTGCCGTCGAACGTCGGCGCGGCGGTCGGTCCGGCGATCGACTACGTGCGGGTTCGGCCGGCCCAGGGCGGCCGCGATCTCGTCATGGCGCGGGCGCGCGTCGCGGCCGTCCTCGGATCCGACGCCGAGATCGTCGACGAGGTTCCCGTCGCGTCACTCGTCGGCGCGCGCTACGAGCCGCCGTTCACGATGCTCCCGGTCGAGGGCGAACGCGCCTACACCGTGGTGGCCGACGACTTCGTCACGATCGACGACGGCTCGGGCATCGTGCACCTCGCACCCGCCTTCGGCGAGATCGACCGCGAGATCGCCGAGCGCGAGGGCCTCCCGATCGTGAACCCGGTCAACGACGCGGCGCGCTTCGAGCCGATCATCGGTGACCGCTACGCGGGCCGGTTCGTGAAGGACACCGATCCCGAGCTCATCGACGAGCTCGCGGCGCGCGGGCGCCTTGTTGCAGTCGTCGACTACACGCACTCGTACCCACACTGCTGGCGCTGCGACACACCGCTCATCTACTGGGCGAAGCCCACCTGGTTCGCCCGCACCTCCGCCCACAAGGACGAGATGCTCGCGGAGAACGAGACGATCAACTGGTATCCCGAGCACATCAAGCACGGCCGCTTCGGCGACTGGCTCGAGAACAACGTCGACTGGGCGCTTTCGCGCGATCGATACTGGGGCACTCCCATTCCCGTGTGGCGCTGTCACGACTGCGGGCACGACACGTGCATCGGTTCGGTGGCGGAACTCGAGGCGCTCTCGAACTCCACGGTTCGCGACCTGTCGGGCATGGACCTGCACCGGCCGTACGTCGACGACGTGACGATCTCGTGCCCGGAGTGCTCGACCGGTACCGCGTATCGCATCGAGCCGGTGCTCGACGCGTGGTTCGACTCGGGCTCGATGCCGACCGCACAGTTCCACTACCCGTTCGAGCACGAGGACCAGTTCGCCACCCACTTCCCCGCCGACTTCATCTGCGAGGCGATCGACCAGACCCGGGGGTGGTTCTACTCGCTCCTCGCGGTGAACACGCTCGCCTTCGGCACCACCCCGTATCGCAACGTCGTCTGTCTCGCGCACATCGTCGATCAGAACGGCCTCAAGATGTCGAAGTCGCGGGGCAACATCATCGACCCCGTGCCGATCCTGGCCGAACGCGGCGCAGACGCGCTGCGCTGGTACATGCTCTCGTCGGGATCACCGTGGACACCCAAACGCGTCTCCGTCGAAGGTATCGACGAAGCCACGCGCCAGTTCCTGCTGACCCTGTGGAACACCTACAAGTTCTTCGTCGAGTACGCGAACATCGACGGGTGGCAACCGGGCGACGACGACGCGCCGGTACATGTCCTCGACCGTTGGATCACGTCCCGCGTCAACCGCACGGTTCGAACCGCCACCGACGCGCTGGAGGAGTTCGACGCGCTCGCAGCCACGCAAGCGCTGATCGACCTCGTCGACGACCTCTCGAACTGGTACGTGCGGAGGTCCCGACCGCGGTTTTGGAAGTCGTCCGATCCGGTCGCGCACGCGACCTTGCACCGAGCGCTGCTGACGGTGTCGCAGCTGCTCGCGCCGTTCACCCCGTTCATCGCCGACGAGCTGTTCCGCAACCTCGCCGGCATCGACGAATCGGTGCACCTCGCCGACTGGCCCCAATATGACGAGGCCGCGATCGACGACGCGCTCGAAGAGGAGATGACGCTCGCGCGCACGCTCGTGTCACTCGGACGTGCAGCACGCGCCGATGCCAAGCTCGGCGTGCGGCAGCCGTTGCCGCGCGCTATTGCGCTGCTCGCGGCGGGCGAGGTTTTGCGAGACGATGTCGCGCGGGAGATCAAGGACGAGCTCAACGTGAAGGAGCTCGAGGTCGTCGACTCCCTCGAAGGCCTGCTCTCCTACCGCGTCGTGCCGAACTTCCGCACCCTCGGTCCGCGGCTCGGCAAGCTCGTGCCGCGCCTGAAGCAGGTGCTCGAGAACGTCGAAGGCGGAGAGGTGCGACGGGCGTTCGACGAGGAAGGCTCGTTCCGGATCGACGTCGACGGCGAGGAAGTGAAGCTCGAACCGGGCGACGTCGAGATCCGAGCCGTGCAACATGCCGATCTCACCCTGGCCCAGGACGGCCCCCACGCGGTCGCGCTCGATCTCACACTCGACGACGATCTCCGGGCCGAGGGCATCGCCCGCGAGATCATCCGGGTCGTCAACGACCGCCGGAAGGCGAACGGGTTCGCGCTCACGGACCGCGTCGCCGTCGAGCTGTTCTCGACTGACCGCATCGTCGACGCCGCGAAGCGTCACGGGCAGGCGATCAAACCCGAGGTTCTCGCCACCAGCCTCGAGGCCCACGCGGAGCTGCTGGAGAGTCCGCCCGACGCGACGATCGACGGCGAACCGGTCTGGCTGGACGTCCGCCGGTCCTGAACCCGCCGCCCTGCGTCCACCTGCTCGCCGCACAAGCGGCAGCGGCAGCGCGGTGATGACCGGTCGAGCTACCGGCGACGACGGAACACGTCGCGGAAGGTGCCCCGATCGGCGTCTTGATCGAAGAAGGTGTTCTCGCCGGTCGGGTCGTCGCCCTCTTCGCGCGGACCGAGCGGCTTCTCGTCGTGCACCGCGTCGCGCAGCGTCGCGAAGAACGCGTCGTCGTCGAGCACGTTGGCGTCGACGCCTTCGCGTGTCGAAAGGTCGATCGGGCGCGCGCCTTCACCGGGCCCGGCCGGCGCGCGCGGCGCCGCCTCCTCGGGCGCGGGAGCGTCGCCCGTAGACGCTTCCCGCGGCTTGTCGTGGGACTGCTCCCACAACGTGCGCACGTCGACTTCGCTCGTCGCGCCGAACGGCTCATTCGGAGCGGGGTTGTTCGACATCTCGCCCGAGCCGTTCGACGACTCGGATGCCTGTTCGGCGGATGAATCCGCTTCGGGCTCCGGCGTCTCGGTTGCCGTGACGTTGGCCCCGGCGTCGGGCTCGGCGTTGGCTTGGTCAGGCGCCGGGTTGTTCGGAGCCGGGTTGTTCGGGCCCGGGTTGTTCGCGCCGGGCGTGTTCGCGGCCGGCGACGGTGGCGTCATCGCGTCGGGAATCTGCACGTCGCTCGGCTCCGGTTTGGAGCCCGGCGCGGTCGTCGCGCGCGTCCGCAGCGATGACAGATCCGTCTCGAGCGAGCGCACCATGCGCTCCCGATACTCGGCTTCGAAGCGAGTGAGCGCCTCGACGTCGGCGAGCAGCGTGTCGCGGCGCCCGGCCAGCTCGACGATCTCTTGTTCGAGCCGGCGGCGTTCGCTCTCCCCGCGGCGGCGCGCCTCGGCCTCGGACTCGGCCACGAGCCGGCGCGACGACATCTCGGCCTCGTCGAGCATCTGGCGCGACTTCGCGGTGGCTTCGGCCACCGCTTCGTCGGCTGCCCGCTGGGCCAACAGCAACGTGCGATGGAGGATGTCCTCGGTCTCGCGGTTCCCGACCGCCTCGCTCTGCGCGGAGGTGAGCCGGTCCTGCAGCTGCGTCACGCGCTGGTTCGAGGCCTCGATCGCCGCCGCGGCCCGCTCGAGCAGGTCATTGACCTCGTCCCGGCTGTAGCCACGGATCTCGGAATGAATCTCGATGTCGCGGAGCTCTCGCGGTGTGATCTCCATATACACCCAATCGTAACGCCGGTCTTCCGTATGCGGGTGTACTTACCCAAGTATTCGACCGGGACATTTCAATACCACCGAGATCACGATCTGAAGCCCGATGAACACCACGATGAACGAGAGATCGAACATCCCGGCGGGCGGAATGATGCGCCGGACGGGAGCCAACACCGGCTCGGTCAACTGCATGAGTACGTGCAGAAAGCTCGAAAGCCCCGTTCCCGGCCGCACGGGAAACCACGACAGGATCGCCCGCGCGACCAGTATGAGGAGATAGACGTTGAGGGCCGCGCAGAGAACTCCTGTCACGGCCGAGCGGTGCGATACAGGCCGCGGGCCTGAAGGCGCTCCTTCTCCTCTTCCGAGACTTCGACGTTCGAAGGCGTGAGCAGGAACACCTGATCCGCCGCCTTCGCCATGGTGCCGTTCAGCGCGTACGCGAGACCGCTCGCGAAATCGATGAGCCGCCGTTGCAGGTCGCGGTCGACGCCCTGCAGGTTCAAGATGACGGGCTGGCCTTTCTTCAACCGGTCACCGACATCCTGCGGGTCTTTTAAACACTTCGGGTACATGACATGCACGCGGGTCGCTGGCATCGGGATGGTTTTGACCGCGGACGGGCGCGGCGCGGCGGCCGGAGGTGGGACGGCTTCCTCTCGATCCCGCTCCCGCCGGCTGCGGATCACCGTGAGCG
>JAUZEI010000262.1 GCA_030839105.1 Actinomycetota bacterium | reverse complement strand
TGATGAGCGGCGGCAGCGGACGGGGATCGTCGAAGTCGGCGAGCGTCTCGCCGATCGTGATCTCGGGGATGCCGGCGACCGCGATGATGTCGCCCGGTCCGGCCTCCTCCGCCGGCACCCGGTCGAGTGCGTCGGTGAGGAAGAGCTCGACGATCTTCACCCGTTCGATCGTCCCGTCGATCCGGCACCACGCGACCTGTTGGCCCTTGGTGACGCGGCCGTTGCGAACGCGGCACAGCGCGAGGCGGCCCAGGTAGGGCGACGCATCGAGGTTGGTGACGATCGCCTGGAACGGAACCCCTTCGTCATACTCCGGCGCCGGAATGCGTTCGAGGACGAGCTCGCAGAGAGGCTTGAGATCGCTGCCCTCGACATCGGGATCGAGCGATGCCCATCCGGCACGCGCGTTCGAATAGACGATCGGGAACTCGATCTGGTGCTCGTCGGCACCGAGATCGATGAAGAGCTCGTAGACCTCGTCGAGGACCTCCGCGATGCGGGCGTCGGGGCGATCGACCTTGTTCACGACGAGAATGACGGGCAGGTGCGCCTCGAGCGTCTTGCGCAACACGAACCGCGTCTGCGGCAACGGGCCTTCACTCGCATCGACGAGGAGCAGCACACCGTCGACCATCGCGAGCGCCCGCTCGACCTCGCCCCCGAAGTCCGCGTGACCCGGCGTGTCGACGATGTTGAGCGTCACGTCGCCGTAACGGACCGCCGTGTTCTTGGCGAGAATCGTGATGCCCTTCTCGCGCTCCAGGTCATTCGAGTCCATGACCCGCTCGTTGACATCCTGGTTCGCGCGGAATGCGCCGGACTGCCAGAGGAGCGCGTCGACCAGGGTGGTCTTGCCGTGGTCGACGTGGGCGATGATCGCCACGTTGCGCAGATCGTCGCGCGCGGTCATGAGAACTCCGTTCGGGGGGAGCCTCCAGTGTAGGGGTGACGGGGGCGGATCCCGGTTCCGGGACCCGCCTCCCGCCTGGTCCTACGCCATGCGAGTGATCCGGAACGGATCGGTGAACGGGTGGTGTGCGTCGGCGCCGATCGAGATGCACGCGGTGGGCACGACGTGGCCGTCCGAGGCGAAGAGGAAGCCCAGGTACGGCGCGCACTTCGTATAGAAGTCGAACCCGTCGGTGCCGCCGTAGTTGTTGAAGCGAAACGCCAGCGAGTGCCGGTCGGCGCCGACGACGAGGTAGTCGTTCTTCTCGAGTCGCACCGCGTGAACATCGATGAACTCGCCGGTCGTGCGGATCACGCCCGAGAAGACGCGGTCGTGAAGTGTGTGGTGGGTCACACGCACGTGCCAGCCGGTTGCGTCGTGCCAGATCCGGACGCCCGGATCGCGGTCCGGCCGGCCGGACGCGGCGCCGGGCCAGTTTCCGTCGTGGTCGGCGGGCAGACACGTAGTCGTTGCACCGCTCGGGTTGGTGGAAGCGCCGGCCGTCACCGCACCCACGCCGCTCGACGCCACCAATGCGAGCGTCAGCGCGCCGCTCACTGCAATCTTCGTCAGGTTCATGGGTCCTCCTGGATCTCGTCCCCGCCGGTTCACCGGGGATCCGTTCACATGAGGATCGCCGAGGATTGTGAGCGGAACGCGAAGCCGTCGTGCGGAGCGCGCGAGCATGCCCATCATGAATCTCCGCTTCCGTAACGACACCGGACGCGGTCGCCGCAGATGGCCGCGGCGCGACGGGGTTTGCTAGACCCTCGCCATGACCGAGATCAACGGCACGACGGCACCGGGATTCGAGCGGGTACGCGACGCGTTCGAAGGCAACTTCGCGAAGGGGTTGGAGATCGGCGCGTCGTTCAGCGCGTATCACCGCGGTGAGAAGGTCGTCGACCTCTGGGGAGGAGTCGCCGACGTCGCGACGAACCGGCCGTGGGACGAGCGCGCGCTGGCGCTCGTCTTCTCGACGACCAAAGGTGCCACCGCGATCTGTGCGAACAAGCTCGCGCAAGAGGGCAAGCTCGACGTCGACGCGCCGGTCGCCCGGTACTGGCCCGAGTTCGCCGCGGGTGGCAAAGCCGACATCCCGGTGAAGTTCCTGTTGTCGCACCAAGCGGGGCTCGCGTGGGTCGACGCCGAGATGACGTTGGCGGAAGCGCTGTCGTGGGATCCCGTCGTCGACGCGCTGGCCCGTCAGGTTCCCCACTACGAACCGGGCTCGCAGCACGGCTACCACGCGACCACTTACGGATGGCTCGTCGGAGAGGTGATCCACCGGGTCACGGACAAGAGCGTGGGCACCTACTTCCGCGAGGAGATCGCGGCGCCGCTCGAGCTCGACTTCTGGATCGGCCTGCCGGAATCCGAGGAATCACGCGTCGCGCCGCTCGTCGGCGGACTGGCCGATCCGCTCCTCATGGAGGACCCCGAGGTTCGCGCCCTCGTGAACGAATTCATGGGACCGGAAACGATGCTGGGCAAGGCGCTGTTCGCTCCGGGAGGAGCGTTGTCCGAACCCGACATCTGGAACTCGCGCGCACTGCACGCGGCCGAGATCCCCGCTGCCGGGGGCGTCGGCGACGCCCGTTCGCTCGCGCGGTTGTACTCCGCGTGCATCGGAACCGTCGACGGCGTGCGGCTGCTCGACGAGGAGCAACTCCGGCGCGCGACCACGCAGCTGACGACGGGCCCCAACACGGTCCTGCTCGACATGGACATCCAGTTCGGTCTGGGATTCATGTTGCGCTCGACGCTGATCGAACTCGGCGGTCCCCGTTCCTTCGGTCACTTCGGTGCCGGCGGCTCCGTCGGCTGGGCCGACCCCGACGCCGAGCTCGCGTTCGGCTATGTGATGAACCGCATGGACATGGGCCTCGCGGGCGACCTCCGCAGCTACGAGTTGATGAACGCCTGCTTCGACGCCGTTCGCTGAGACCGACGCCGGTCGTCGCTACGCTCGGAGGCGATGGATACGCCGCCGGATCTGCAGCACCTCGACGACGTCGACGCCGCGATCGA
>JAUZEI010000253.1 GCA_030839105.1 Actinomycetota bacterium | reverse complement strand
GGCGAACGAGCTGGCGGTCGGATTCGTGGCAGGTCACGCCAACGCGCAGACGATCACGGTCACCGCTCCGGGCTACACCGCGCAACCGCAGCAGACGAGCACCGGCACCATCGCCACCGTCGTGACGGGCTACAAGGTCCTGGGCTCTGCGAGCAGCGAGACGTTCACGGGGAGCTTCGGGACCGCCATGTATTGGGCCGCCGGGGTCGCGATATTCAAGGGCGCCTAGACCTCCACAAATCTTGGGTGTCAAGCGGCTGCTGCTAATGCGGTGCACCCAGGCCATGTGTTCGTCGTAGGGCCCCTGATCGTCGCGCAAACTCGCGCCCACCTTGGTGGGTAACGTCAACCGGATGTCAACGCAGGGCTTCCGCGCCGAATCGAAGCGCGTCCCTCGTCCGCGATGGGTCCGGGTGTTCGGGGTCGTGGCGCTCGCGTCGATAGGCCTCTGGGGGTGCACAGGCACCTCGCACAGGAGCGCTCCGCTGCCGGGGCCGGCCCCTACGCCCTCCGCGCCGAGTACATCCAAGCCCGCGCCGACGACTTCGCAGCCCCTGCCGACAACGACCCAACCCGCGCCGCCTGCGCACATCCGGGCCGCGTTCTACTACCCCTGGTTTCCCGAGGCCTGGGTCCAACAGGGCCAGAGCCCATTCACGAACTTCACGCCGGCACGGGGCTTGTATCGCACCGACGTCGCGACCGTGCGCGCCCAGATCGTCGACATGCAGTTCGGCGGCATCACGATAGGAATTGCGTCGTGGTTCGGACCGGGGACTGTGACCGACAGTCATTGGCCCGCGTTGATCTCGGCCGCCCGAGGAGGAGACTTCCGCTGGGCTCCGTACTACGAACCGGAAGGGCTCTCCGACCCCACGCCTTCCCACATCGCAGCCGATATGCACTATCTCCGATCGCGGTATGGCGGAGGCAGCGCAGGCTCGGTTCTCGCGTCGCTGGGCTCGCGAGGAATGCCGGTGTTCGTGTACAACGCCGACGACCTCACGCAGGCCAAAGGGTGCGACACTGTCGCCCGCTGGACGAAGGCGCGCGAATTGGCGAGGAATCGATACGGCGAGACGATCTACGTCGACTTGAAGGTCTTTCCCGGTTACACCACCTGTCCCGGAGCGTCCGCGATCGATGGTTGGCACCAGTACGAGCCGGCGAGATCGAGACAAAATTTCGCGGCGGCGCCGGGGGACGGGTCGTACACGATCTCGCCCGGTTACTGGAAGTCGGGGTCTCCTTACCGGACCGGACAATTCCTGATCCGCAACCGCGACCGGTGGCGCAAGAACATCGCGAGTATGGATGCCTCCGGCGCACGGTGGCAGCTCGTCACCACCTATAACGAGTGGGGCGAGGGAACAGCAATTGAGAGCGCGGAGGGCTGTAGGAGCCCCGTTCCCTCCGGGGCTTATTGTGATTGGTCAGGGAAAACGCAATCGGATTTTCTCACCGACCTGCATATGGCTCCTCCGAACTGAGTGCCGCGGTCGCGTGAGTACTCAAGGCGGACGAAAAGGGATGGAGAACTGTGAGTCGAGTAGCCGCGGTCGGCCCGATCGGACACCGGCCGACAGGCGTCCGTCATGACGACCGAACGAACCGGAGTGCGAAAGGTGCCAACGCCCCGCGCCGACCGCCCCCTCGTCGGCGTGGCACCCTGTTCGGATGCATGCGACTCTCGTCAGCAGTGATCGGGGCGAAGTGACACGCGGTGGCTGAGACCCCGGCTGACCATTCCTGGCCGCATACGGTCCCGATCTCCCGGCGGACGCTGCTCGCGGGAGCTGCGATGGCCGGGGCGGCAACCGCCCTGGCGAGCTGTTCCGGTTCGGGATCCGGTTCGCGCGGCGTCGCGCTTGTGGCCGTTCCCGATCTGGTCGAGGTCGGCAGCACGACGCGCCTTCCGTTGCGTTGGTCCCCTGCGAAAAGCGCGGCTCGGTATGACGTCGAGCTCAACGGCGTCGTCGTGGTGAGCGGTCTGAGCGAACGTGCAACCGAACTGGCGTACGGCGATGGCGCCACCGGTTTCGTCGAAGGGGTGAACACGTGGCGGGTACGAGCCGTCACGCACGTCGATTCGGTATGGAGCGCGCCGTCGCGCTTCGAGGTGCTTCCTCTGGGTGCCGTGCGCGCCCGGCGATTCGATCACGAGGACGACGGTGCGATCGCCCTCACGACGAAAGCGCGCAGTGGAACGACGTTGTCGGTGTCGTCGGCGGCGGCCCTGGGATCCGGCAAAGGTCTGATCATGCGCGGGACCTCGCCGATCTCGGCAGTGGCATCGAAGGATCACCGCCAACAATCCCTCGCGACCTGTTGGGTTCGGCTCGCGGTGAGGCCGATGCAATGGGGCAAACCCGGCACACGCGTTCATCTACTACGCGTGCGGTCGTCCAAGACCGGCGATCAGGAGCGGCTCGTTTGGTCGGCCGGTCACGGAGTTTCGCTCGACAGCGTTCCCAAGAGCGTGCAGGACGTGCCGGTCGGCAAGTGGAGCCAGGTGCAGCTGGGGGTACTTCCGGACGGGACCGTGGAGCTCTGGTCGTTCGACGGGCAACGGGAGCACCTGGTCGGCCGCGGTTCGAATCCGCTGCTCGCGGGGGCCGTGAAAGACGCGGTCGCTCTCGGCAACAACCTCACACACGTCCGTTCGACGTTCGAGATCCACCTCGACGCGTTTGCGGTGAGCGAACAGCGGCTGCCGTGGGCGAATCCGGGAGCGCCGGTCGAGCTCGCACGGCCCGCCCGACTCGACCCCGTCCGCCTCCCGCCGGCGTTCAGCTTTTGTTTCGGCTCGTGCAACAACGCAGTCCAGACGCCGTTCGGCGACACGGCGGTCGGAGTCGCCGCGCGACTCGCCCCCGACTTCTTCGTGCACCTCGGCGACTACTGCTATCCCGACAGCAACGCCTACCAGCAGACCGTCGCGGGCTACCACGCGATATGGAGCGACATGCTCTTCGAAGAGCAGTTGGCGAGGTTGCACCGCACGCCGTGGATCTACCTCGCGTCCGATCACGACATGGGGGGCAACGATTGCGACGCGACCACCTGCAATCCACTCGCCAGCCAGGCTTTCGAGCAGTGGCAGAGCAACGACCCGGCCACCGATGGGGTCGGTCGCTACGGGAGCGCCCTCCTCGACCGCGGTCGGGTTCTCCTGCTGTGGACGGAGGGGATCGCATTTCGTTCACCCCTCACCTCGCCGGACGGACCTGCCAAAACGGTGCTGGGTCCGAAGCAGAAGGCATGGCTTCTCCGCCAGCTCGCGACGACGACGGCCAAGCTGGTGATCGTCGCCTCGCAGACCTCGTTCGGCCACGTGACGGGTAGCGACTGGGCGCCTTACGCGACCGAGCGCGCCGAGGTCATCCATGCGTGTCAGACGTCGCCCGCCCGACATGTGCGGTTCGTCAGTGGTGACTACCACCACGCATGCTGGGCCCGGTTCGGCGCGAAGGTCGCGGAGTGGGTGGCCGCGCCGATGGCCGAGTTCCCCGAGCCCGCCTATGCCCGCGGCACCCTCGTCGATGTCGCGGCCGAGGCGACGATCGGTCCGGGTTTCCCGAGTCGCCCCGAGGCTCTCCGCTCGGAAGGTGAAGCTGCGATGAACGATGCTTCGTCCGTCGGACGGGTGAGCATCGACGGTCCGCAGGGCGTGGCGACGTTCGAAGTCCTCGACAATCGGGGCCGAGTTCGCGTGGACGGCAAAGGGTTTGTCTTCCGCGAACGGCTCCAATACGTCTAACGCACCCATGCGCGGGTCGTAACAGACGCCGTGATTCGCCGCCGGCCGTCGAAGTATCTATCGTCGCGGTCGCGGAGTCGGGTCATTGGATCCTCGAGCGACGGGCGCGCGTGCCGCGTGCAGCGCCCGCGTTGACGAGCGGGTCCTCGAGCGCGCCGATGCAAACGAGGCAGAGGAACCGGATGGGCCGCAGACGCGAGCAGGTTGCGTTGGTGGGAATTCAGGACGAGGTCGACCCGGCGCCGCTCGCCGCCGCGCCCGTCGATCGCTCGTCGCGCCGCGTGCGATTCTTTCGCTTCGTACGGTTCTCGATCGTCGGCGCGTCCGGCATCATCGTGAACGAGGCCGCACTGGCGCTCTTCGTCGGCGCCTTCCACGTGAATTACGTGGTCGGCGCGTTACTCGCGACGCCCTGCTCGACGTTGTGGAATTTCATCCTGCTCGAGATATGGGTGTTCAAGAACACCTCACACCGGCATCGGCGTTGGCACCGGTGGCTGATGTTGATGGTCGTGAACAACATCGCGAACTTTGCGACGCTCCCGCTGCTGGTTGTGTGCACCAGTGTCCTCGGCATCAACTACCTCATCAGCAACCTCTTCACGCTGATACTCGTCGTCTTGGCGCGCTTCGCTCTCGCCGACCGCATCTGGGCCCCGGCCCGAGACGTCCAACCGCCCTCGCTCGAGGCCTGAAGAGCCTTCCGGCAGTCCGGACCCCGCTCGAGGCCTATCCGCGAGGCCGAGGGGGAGGCGGGTAAGGATGGGCGAAGTGCGAAGAAAGTCGACCTCGCTTCACGGCATATTCACACAGGCGCAACTCGCGTCGAAAACCACAGGAGTGGGTAAGGTTCAGCGGGTTAACTCGTCTCGGCGGTGGTCGATTGGAACACGTGAACGTGTTTCGGAACCTCTGACTCCGGGAGCAGACTCGATGACTCCAAACCACGACCCTGCCGGTTCGGGCAAGGTCACCCGGATCTCGCCCGAGTCTCGTCCTCGGCCCGACGCCGCCTGGACCGTCTACGACGACGTTGTCGTCCAACTTCGTGACCGAGGCTGGGTGAAGGGCGTGCACCGGAAGGGCGACGCGATGTGCCTCGTCGCCGCGATCGATGCCGCGGTAGGCGTCGGGGACGCGGTCACCGGAACGACGGCCGCGAAACTCGCCCGCGCCGGTCGAGTCGGCTCCCATCTGCGCGACATCGTCGGCGTACGCAACCTTGCGGCCTGGTCGGACGAGCCGTCGCGAACATTGGATGAAGTTCTGCAGCTTCTCTTCGAAGCTTCAGTCGCCTTCCCCGAAGACTGACCCGATACCGGTCGCCGGCGATCGACACACCCGCACCGGCGCGGCGCGAGCGCACAGCGCGCTAGCGCCGTATCGAAGTCGCGCTACCGAGTCGCACCACCGCGCCCCGTGACCAAAAGCGCGACCACGCGGCGCGCGACTCGAGCGGTGCGCGGACGCATTGTCAGCCGTTTCCGGAAGCTGACACGGCCGTCAATGAGGGTCGTTGTATTCGCATATGTTCTGTCCGTTCGCAAAAAGACGAATTCTCGGGACTGAAAAGTGCACGTTGAGTGGCCAACGCTTTGACAGGAGTAGAACGTTCCCCTACCTTGCCGGTGGGAGTCAGTGGGTGGGCGCGTCGCAGGGCGCGGGGTTCTAGGAGGCCTGGCTTTGTCCAAGTGGTTTCTTCAGGCGCGCGCTAACGGCGCCGATTCATTAACAGTTTTGTCACCGGTCGACCACGAGACGCGCGAATCGCGCTATGCGTGGTCACCCGATGACGGGCCGTCAAGTTCTGTCGAGATTCCGCACGTCTGTGTGATCGTTCCGACGAGGAACGAAGGCATCAACGTGCGGCCGCTCGTCGCTCGACTGGTCGCGGCGCAGCATGGTGTGCCGACCGAGGTGATTTTCGTCGACGACAGCGACGACGACACGCCCAAGATCATCGATGAGCTCATCGAGGATCTTGCGCAGACGATCACGATCCGGATGCTCCACCGACCCGACGGCACGCGTCGCGGTGGACTCGGCGGTGCGGTCGTCGAGGGCATGCGGGTAGCGCGGGCACCGTGGGTCTGCGTCATGGACGCGGATCTCCAACACCCGCCCGAGCTCGTGGCGTCGCTCCTCGCGACGGCGAAAGCCAAGAAGGTAAATCTGGTGGTCGCCAGTCGCTACTGCGTCAACGGCAGTGCGGCCGGCCTCTCGCCGAGGTCGCGGGTCCTCGCATCGCGGGGCGCCGCCGCGACGGCGCGGATGCTCTTTCCGCGGCGGCTGCGGGGGATGACGGACCCGATGAGCGGGTTCTTCATCGTCGAAAAGAAGGCGGTCGACCCCGAGGTGCTGAAGCCCAGCGGATTCAAGATCCTGCTGGAGCTGGCTGTCCGTACGGACGGTCTGCGGGTTGCCGAGGTCGGGTATTCGTTCGGCGATCGTCACGGCGGCAAGAGCAAGGCCGGAGCACGGGTGGGCATGAGCTACGTCGCTCACCTCGGCCGGCTGCGGAGTGACACCCTTCGACCGACGCGCTCGCGCGTTGCGACTACGACGCACCGCTACGACATCCACGGCATCGTCCGGGTCGAGTCGGAGGGCAAGCTCCCCGAGCTCGAGGCGTTCCGGGTCAACTCGCTGTCCGGGGAGGCCGACATCTCCGTGCGGATCGGCGCCCTGCCCCCGCATGCGAATCTGCCGCAACCGGAAGTCGACAATCCGTTCCATGTGTCGATGCGGTATGAGGAGATCGGGAACTTCGGCTTCGGTGCCGACATCGCGATCCGCGAGCGGGTGAGCGTCCTCGCTACCCCGCTTCTCGCACACTCTCCGCACGTGCTCTACACGAACCTCGTCGAGCCGATCCTCCGCTGGGAATTCGTGCGGCGGGGCTACGCCCTCGTGCATGGAGCGTGCATCGTTCAAGGTGACGACGCGTACCTCATCACGGCGCGCACCGATACCGGCAAGACGACGACGATGTTGAAGCTTCTCGACGATTTCCCGTACGAGTTCGTCTCCGACGATCTCACGCTGGTGTCGTCGAGCGGCGACGTCCGCCCGTATCCGAAGCCGTTGACGATCAGCAGTCACACTCTCCAGGCGGTGAAGCGGCACCGGCTCACGTGGCGGGAACGCGCAACACTGCCCGTCCAGAGTCGTCTGCACTCGCGCAGCGGTCGGCGCTTCGCGTTCGTTCTCTCGAAGCTCAGGCTGCCGGCCGCGTCGATCAACGCTCTCGCACAGCTGCTGATCCCGCCGCCCAAGTATCCGGTTCAGCGTCTTGTCCCGGGCGTTCAGATCGCCACCACCGCGAAGGTGAACGGTGTCTTCATCATTCATCGGAGCGACGAGAACCTCGAGTGGCTCGACCCGGAGACGACTCTCGACATCGTGCTGGCGAACACGGAGGACGCCTACGGGTTCCCGCCGTACCACACGATCGAGAACTTCCTGCTGACCGGCGCGCCCGAGAACCTTCGTGAGATCGAACGACAGATCATTGCCGGAGCGCTCGAAAACGCGTCCACGGCGATGATTCCGAGTCGGTCCTACGACTGGGCGAGCCGCATTCCCGGGCTGATCGAGTTGATCGTGGAGATGCGAGACGCTTCGGCGTCCTCCGGCCAGGCGGTTCCGTCCGCTCCGCCGGTCGCATTCCCGACGAGCACGGATGCGATCAGCGACCTCAGTGACTAGTGGCGGGTGTTACGCGGCACGATCGCGCTCGAGCGCGCATCGATCGACGTAGTCAAATGAGCATGTCGAGGCCGCGCGCCGTCGTGGTGGACGATCCGCCCACTCTGCACGTCGCCGACCCGCCGGCAGAACCGATCGTCACTGACGGCATCGAGACACCGCGGCCCGGTTTGGTGCGGCGGAATGTCAATCAGATGCGAGTGACGATCGGCGCGCTCTTGACGCTGATCGTGGGGATGGCGACGTTCCTGCGCCTGTACGGGCTCGATCGCGTCGGGTTCAACAGCGACGAGGCGGTGTACGCCGGACAGGCGGCGTCCATCGCGAAGGTGAAGGAGCTCACGCCGTTCTTTCCCATCTATCGCGCGCACCCGCTCTTGTTCCAGGCCCTGCTGTCGGTCCTCTACCGCTTCGAGGTCAGCGACTTCATCGGCCGTCTTCTTGCCGTTGCGTTCGGACTGGCGACGGTGGTGCTCGGTTACTCACTCGGTCGGGCGCTGTACGGGCGTCGGGCGGGGCTCGCAACCGCCGCGATTCTGGCTCTCATGCCGTATCACGTCGTCACGAGCCGGCAAGCCCTCCTCGACATCACCGAGACGTTCTTCGCGACGCTCGCGCTCTACGC
>JAUZEI010000249.1 GCA_030839105.1 Actinomycetota bacterium | reverse complement strand
CGCGAAGCGGAAGTCGGTGCCCGAGTGTCCCACGTCGAGCAGCACGCCGCGGTCGGCCGCGTCGCGCAGGTACTCGGTGGCCCGACCATCGCGGTCGAGCATGCCCGATGCACCGCGGAAAGCGTGCGTGATGACGTCACCGGGTCGGAGCGCGCGCAGCAGGTCGGCAGTCGGAATCGTGGGCGTGAACGGGAACCGGCCGAGGTGGACCATGATCGGCCGGTCACCCGAGACCTTCTTCGCGGCCTCGAGGAACGGCGACACCGTCGGATCATCGACGTAGCAGGCGCGCACCTTCATGCCGACCACGACGTCGTCGTTCGCTTCGAGCACAGCCGCGGTGAGATCGATGTCGAGGTTGCGCAGGTCGTTCGCGATCTCGAGCTTGTGACAGATGAAATCCTTGGTCGCGAAGTAGATCTGGCACGGATCCATCAGCGCGAGCACCTGGGTGCGGACCGACGGGTCGTCGATCCACTTGCGCGCAAGCCCGAAGGTCGCGGCGCCGCTCGTCCCGGCGTCGATGACCGTCGGTACGCCACTGTCGACGCCGACGCGATCGGGTGCCAGACAGAAGTCGCCGAGCCCCGGGTACACGTGGACGTGCAGGTCGATGAGCCCGGGCGTGACAACGAGGCCGCGGGCGTCGATCACGTCGGTGTTCGTATCAAACGCCTCGAGATCGGGGCCGACCGCGACGACGCGCCCGGCGTCGACGAGTACGTCGGCGGTCTCGTCGCGGCCCGCCCGCGGGTCGATGACGCGACCGCCGCGAATCAGAAGCGCCGTGGCCATGTTCGTCACACTCCCTGAATCCGAGCGCTGATCGCGCGGTGGCGGCGCAACATCTCATCCTCGCCCGGCGCGACGATCGCTCCGTCCTCGACGACGAGCTTCCCGTCCACGACAGTGTGGCGCGCCGCCACGGGGCCACACCGCAGCCACGCTTCGACCGGGTCGGTCAACGCGCCCGCGAACTGAACACCTTCCAGGGGCCAGCACACCAGATCACCCACCGCGCCGGCCGAGAGCCGGCCGAGCTCTCCCTCCCGCCCGAGACATCCCGCCGAACCGCGCGTGGCGATCTCCAGCGCTTCGCGCGCACCCATCGCGGTCGGTCCCTTGCGGAGCCGGCCGAGCAGCAGCGCGTTGCGCGCTTCCATCCAGAGCGACGCGGAGTCGGTCGATGCCGAACCGTCGCACCCGAGTCCGACCGGTACGCCCGCGGCTCGCAGATCGGAGACCGGAGCGATCCCGCCGCCACCGATGAGCATGTTGGAGCTCGGGCAGTGCGCCACGCCCGTCCCCCACGACCCCAATCGCTTGATCTCGTCGTCGTTCGGATAGATGCAGTGTGCGACCCACGCCCGGTCACTGCCCCACCCGACCTCCTCGAACTGTTCGATCGTCCGGCGCCCGAACGTCTCCTCGGCGAACGTGTCCTCATCCGGGTCTTCGGCGAGGTGCGTGTGGAGGCGCACGTCGAGGCGCTCGGCCAGCTCGGCGGTGGCGCGCATCAGGTCCGGTGTCACCGAGAACGGCGAACAGGGCGCGAGCGCGATGCGGACCATCGCACCCCACGCGCGGTCGTGGTGCAGCGCGACGAGCCGTTCGCTGTCCGCAAGGATCTCGTCGTCGTCCTGCACGACCGAGTCGGGCGGCAGGCCACCGTCCTTCTGCGACAGGCTCATCGAGCCGCGCGTGGGATGGAACCGGACGCCGACCTCCTGCGCGCCTCGGATCTCCGCCGAGATGAGATCGCCGGCGCCGCGCGGATGCACGTAGAGATGATCGGTCGTTGTCGTGCAGCCGCCGAGTGCGAGCTCGGCCACCCCGACCCACGCCGACACGTACGCCGCTTCCTCGTCGAGCAGCGCCCAGCGCGGGTACAGCGTCGTCAGCCATTGGAACAGCGTGCCGTTGACCGCGGGCCGGTAGCTGCGGGTGAGATTTTGGTAGATGTGGTGGTGCGTGTTGATGAGCCCGGGCGTGACGAGACAACCGGTCGCGTCGAGCACCCGCGCCGCGGCCGGTTCGGGATCGGTCGAACCGCCGACCGCGCTCACGAGTCCGTCGGTGATCGCGACCCAGCCGCCGTCGATCTCACGGCGTTCGTCGTCGACCGTCGCCACGAGGAGCGCGCCCCGCACGAGCAGGTCGGCGGGTGCCGCCGACGTCGACCCGACACCAGCCCGAGTTGTGCTGCCCGTCACCGATGCGTCAGTCACCAGGAGGACCGTCGCCGATCCGTGGTCGGAAGGTCAAGTTGCAGGGGCATCGTTCACACTCCTGTGATACGACGGCAACAGCTGATTTCAACAGATTGTTGACGATGCAAGAGGTGCGCGCCACGCTTCCCGTCCATCCGGTCGACCTCGAGCCGTTCCGGCTCGGTGGAGCTGCGGATCGCGCCTCGACCGCGGCCGCGATCGACGCCGCGTGCCGTGACTCGGGCTTCCTCCTCGTGTCCGGACACGGCGTACCGACCTCACTCTGCGACGCCGCGCTCGACGGCTTCGCCGGCTTCTTCGATCTGCCCCTCGCGGACAAGCGCCGCTGGGTCGTCGCCGACGAGACGGCCAATCGGGGGTACAGCGAGCTCGGCAAGGAGGGGCTCGCCTACAGCCGGGGCGAGGAGACGCCGCCCGACCTGTTCGAGGCGTTCAACGTCGGGCGGGAGGACGCGACCGGACCGGAGTACGACCGGGTCCGGGCGTTCCATGCGCCGAACCTCTGGCCCGACGAGCCTGCCGGTCTGCGTGCGACCTGGCTGGAGTACGAGCTCGCAGTGCGCGCCGTCGCCGACGAGCTACTGCGCGCGATGGCGCTCGCGCTCGGCCTGCCCGACACGTGGTTCACGGAGCAACTCGAGCGCGCCGTCATCACGGCGCGGGCGATCAACTACGAGCGTGCGCCCGGCGCGCCCCCACCCGAACCGGGCCAGGCCCGCATGGGTGCGCACACCGACTACGGCGTGCTGACGATCCTGCTGGCCGACGACGTGCCGGGACTGCAGGTCTTCCGCGCCGGCGAGTGGCACGATGTCGCGGTGCCGCGCGGGACGTTCGTCTGCAACCTCGGTGACATGCTCGAACGCTGGACCAACGACCGCTGGACGTCGACGCTGCACCGCGTGGTGCCGCCGCCCGCCGACCGGTCGGGTCCCGTGCGGCGGCGGTCGATCGCCCGTTTCCTCGACTGCCCGCCCGACCTCGTGGTCGAGTGCATCCCGACCTGCACGAGTCCCGACCGTCCCGCGCAGTACGAACCCGTGGCCGCGGGCGTCTGGTTGCGGGAAAAGATCCTCGGCAGCCGTGCCCGGCGCCGCCCCGACCTCGGAGAAGCCGTCGTATGACCACGACCGCCGTTGCCTACGACGCCGACACGCTGGACGCGGCCTGCGCGTCGTTCACCGAACAGGGCTTCACGATCATCCGGGGGCTGTACTCGGAGCGTGAGCTCGACGCGTTGCAACTCGAGCTCGAGGAGCTGCAACGTCGACTGGTTGCGGGAGAACTGCCGGAGGGATGCGGCACGGTCATCCTCGACGATCCCGACGCGATCATCGACGGCGAGCCGTTGGCCCACTACGTGTGCGAGATCACACCGGTCTCGCAGCGGGCGCGCGCCGCGGTCATGCATCCGGATGTGGTCGACGCGGTGCGACGACTCATCGGTCCCGACGCGTGGCTGCTGGAGGAGGATCGGTTCGGCGTGGTCTACCAGGACGCGCGGCCGGGCGAAGGCTCCGGCTACTCGCGCATCGGTTGGCACTCCGACGCGCAGTCGGGGCCGAGTCTCGACTGGTGGCCGTCGGTCGCGTTCACGATCCATCTCGACGCCACCTCGCCCCGGAACGGTTTCCTGCGCGTCGTGCCGCGCTCACATCTCGGCGGTACCGAAGGCATGCCGCTCGGCTTCGAGAAGGTGCCGGGCGAGGTCGGTGTGTACTGCGACCGCGGCGACGTCTTGTTGCACCACTCCGACCTCTGGCACAGCGCGGCACGCGCGACCGACGACGGCGAGGGCGGCATCCGGCGCCACATCCGCGGCGGCTGGTACGGCGGCAACCGTCCCTCCCGGAAGCACGGCCTCGCGGACTTCGTGAAGAACGCCCGTCGTTAGTCGTCCCCCGTTCGAAGGCACGATCCCTCAGGGTCGCTCTGCTCCGGGCGGGTGCGACCGCCGAGCCGCCGGACGATCGGTCGGCGCGCTCGCCACAACAACGGTTGGGAGAGCGCTCCACGACCCCCGCCGCTCAGCGGGACAACGCCGCGAGCATGGCTTCGGTGTCGATGGCGAAATGGCCGGTCACGGCTTTGCCGTCCCGGAGCGTCCAGCGGTGCACCTCGGGGATGTCGAACGACGCGCCGTTCGCGCGGACGGTGCCCCGGGTGCGGCCGAACTGGAAGACGTCGCCGTCCGCGACGAAGATCGCCTCGATCTCGACGGCGGAGTCGATGTTCTCGCTCAGCGTCAGTCCGAACGTGGCGAACCCGTCATGACCGACGTGGCGCCCTCCCCACGGCAGCGCGGGGTCCTGCGTGATCACGACGTCGGCGGCGAGGTACGAGAACAGTGCCGCGAAGTCACGAGCCGTCATGGCCGCGTAGATGCTCCGCACGACGGCGATGTCGGGATGGTCGTGAGGTTGGGTCATCGCATCGGGCAGCGGCTCAGGCGGGAGCATCGCCGAAGCGCGCCAGCACCAGCTTCTCGATACCGCTGATCGACGCGTAGAGGATCATCGAGTAGGCGGTGACAAGCGCGGCGGTCGACCAGAGCATGTTGTAGTTCGACAACGACGACGACTGCAGCATGAGGTACCCGAGCCCGTGCCCCGTCGCGAGCCATTCCGCGAGCAGCGCACCGATGAGTGCGAGGGGTGCCGCGATGCGCAGCGACGCGAAGATCGCCGGCAGCGCGTTCGGGAGTTGCACTTTCCGGAGGGTCTTCACCGGACCGGCGCCGTACGCACGGAAAAGGTCGATCGACGCCTGGGGAGTGGCCCGCAACGCGAGCGTCACGTTCACGAGCGTCGGAAAGAAGGTGACGATGCCGGCGATGACCGTCACGCCCATCAATCCGCGGCCGAAGACGAGCGTGATGAGCGGTGTCATCGCGACGAGCGGCACCGAGCGCAACACCATCGCGATCGGCATGACCGTCTGTTCGACCGATCGGCGCAGGTTGAACACGATCGAACACGCGAGCGCGGCGATCGTCCCGGCCGCGAGACCGACGAACGCGTCCTTCAACGTGGTGAGCGACGCCGGGTACAGGTTCCCACGGGTCGGCAGGCTCTGGGGCGCGGCCGCAGTGGAACTCGCGGTGAGGAAACGCCATACGTCGAGCGGGGTCTTGCCCACGAAGTGGTCAATGTGGAAGGCGATGAGGAACAGCTGCCATGTGCCCAGTACGACCGCCAG
>JAUZEI010000028.1 GCA_030839105.1 Actinomycetota bacterium | reverse complement strand
GTGGATATCGCGGCGGTGTCCACAGCGGGCGCCCGAAAGAAACCTGCGGAGCCGCCCGAGCGCGAAATGACATTCGTGTGATTGTGGCGGACGGGCGCGCGCGAACCAGGGACCCGATTGGACGACGCTCATCTCCGCGGCGGCGGCCCGAGAACGAAGCTCAGCCGGCCGCTTCGACCTCGACGTGGATCGTCGCGTCGACGTCGGGGTGCAGGCGCACGTGCAGGTCCACTCCGCCGAGCTCCTTCAGGGGTTCGTCGAGTGTGAGCTTGCGCCGGTCGATGTCGACACCGGTCTGCTTTTGGACGGCTTCGGCGATGTCGGACGCCGTCACCGAGCCGAAGAGCCGTCCTTCGCCTCCCGCCCGGGCCTTGATCGTGATCGTGCGCCCCTCGAACTGCGCCGCCAGCGTCTGCGCGCTCTCACGATCCCGACGTTCGCGCGCCTCACGGTTGCGTCGCATCGCGTCGGCCTGCTTCTGGCTCCCGGAGGACGCCTTCAGCGCGAGCCCCCGCGGGACGAGGTAGTTGCGCGCGTACCCGTCGGCGACTTCGACGAGGTCGCCCTTCTTGCCGAGGTTGTCGACGTCGTCGCGCAGAACGATCCTCATTCGCCGTCGCCCTCGGTCGGAGCGCTCGCGCCGTCGGAGCCGTTGAACTCGTTCTCGACCTGGTCGATGGTCGCCTGGTCGAGTGCGCCCTCGTTGATGTTGGCGTCGTCGACCGCCGCGGGCCGCTCCTCGTCGCGGATCGGGCCGGGAATGTCGCGCAACTCGCCCTCGCGATCGCCCCGATCACCGCGGTCACCCCGGTCGCCGCGATCGCGGCGTCCCTTCGATCGTTGCGTCACCTGGCGGACGCTGTACGGCAACAACGCCATCTCGCGGGCCACGCGGATGGCCTTGGCCACCGCGACCTGCTGCTGCTGGGTGTTGCCGGTGACGCGGCGCGCCCGCACCTTCGCGCGCTCCGACATGAAGCGGCGCAGCAGGTTGACGTCCTTGTAGTCGATGTAGTCGATGCTCTCGGTGATGAGGATCGACGTCTTCTTCTTGATCGGGCGCCGCTCCTTGCCGGGGGGCGCCTTTTTCTCTCTACGTTGTGCCATTCGAGGTCCCTATCGGATTAGAACGGCTCTTCGCCGTAGTCGTCGTAGTTGCCGCCTGCGTTCGCTTCGGCCGTCGCCGGCGCGGGCGCGGGGCGACGGGAGGGACCGCCGCCCCCCTCTCCCGGTCCGCTGCGCTCGACCTTGTGCACTTCCGCGGTCGCGAACCGCAGGCTGGGCGCCACGTCGTCGGCGACGATCTCGACGATCGAGCGCTTCTCGCCCGCCTCGGTCTCCCAGCTGCGCTGCTCGAGCCGGCCGCTCACGACGACACGCGAACCCTTGGTGAGGGACGCGCCGACGTTCTCGGCGAGCTGACGCCACGCGACGACGTTGAAGAAGCTCGTCTGCTCGTCCCATTCCTGGGTCTGCTGGTTCCGCCACGAGCGGTTCACCGCGACGCCGAAGGTGACCTTCGAGACGCCGCTCGGTGTGTACCGCATCTCCGGGTCACGGGTGATGTTGCCGGAGATCGTGATGCTGTTCGAGTCACTTGCCATGTCGTTACTCCCTATGCCTGCTGCCCGCCGAGGCGCCCGCCGCCTTCGGAGGTCCGTAGACCTTCTCCGGGATGCGCAACACCATGTGACGGATCACTTCATCTGCCAGGGAGAGTGTCCGGTGCAGTACCTCCATCGCCTGCGGTTCAGCTCGGGCCTGGAGGACTACGTAGTAGCCATCGGCCTTGTGCTTGATCTCGTAAGCGAGGCGGCGCTTGCCCCAGAAGTCGACGTGGCCGCGCTCGGCGCCCTGCGACTCGATGAGCTGGAGCCATCTTTCGACGGCAGCCCGGATCGTCTCCTCTTCCAGGTCTGCATCGATGATGATCATGACTTCGTACGGACGCGTCATGCGCCGGTACCTCCTTCGGGCCGCACGGTCAGGCCGCTGCGGGCCCCGTTGCCCGCCGGCAAACCGGCGTCGTGGGGGCAGGGTCTTCGGTTGGGTAACCGGTGGAAGCTAGCAGATCACCTCGATCGACCTATCGGCGACGACGCTACAAGAGGGGTGAGACAGTGTCACTCGATACGACGCCCTCACCGCGATACGACGCTCACCCCGATACGACGCCGTCACCCGGCGCACGCGCCGAGGGCGCCGGGCGCGGCGCCCGAGCCCGCCGGCCGCTCGAGCGCGTAGCGATACCGACTCTTCGCCGCGTACGCGGGGCAGGTCGCGTCGGACCCTTTCGGGCAGGGAGACATCGACACGTCGTCGACCGGCGTTCCCCGGGCCGAGAAGAACGTCGCCTCCAGCGGGAGCGGGGTGGAGGCCATCGTGAACCGGGCGTCGGTGTCGGACGGGAAGACGAACAACATCCCGTCGTACGGATCGAGCGAGCGCACGTCTCGCAGGCCCTGCACCCGTTGGGTCACCGACGACGCGACCAGCACGCGCAGACATCTCGTTCCCACCCCGACCCGCGCCTCGGAGAACTGTCCGAACGGCGCCGAGGCCGCGATGCTCGACCCGAACGGTAGGTGGCCGCTGGTGCTCTCGTCCGCACGGATCCGGGCGACGATCGCGATCATCCCCGCGAGCGCGCCGAGCGCGACGGCGACCGCCACCGCGATCCGGGCCCGCGGTGGCACTGGCGTTATTGCGCGAGCTCGGGCTCGGCGACGCCCCCGTACAAGCCGAGCGCGTCAGCCATGCGATCGGTCATGTGGTACGTCTCGGCACTCGCGGGATACGTCCCCGCGCGCACGTCGGCGCAGAACTGCTCGATCGACTCCGTGGCCGCGGCCTCGAGCGAGGCGTAGGCACGCACGAACTTCGGCGCGCGGTGGTCGGGACCGGCAAAGCCGAGCAAGTCGTGCCACACGAGCACCTGGCCGTCGCAGTGCCGTCCCGCCCCGATTCCGATCGTCGGCACGGTGACCGACTCGGTGATCACGCGGGCGACCGCGTCGGGGACGCACTCGAGCACGATCGCGAAGACGCCCGCCTCCGCGAGCGCGCACGCGTCGTCGGCAAGCGACTTGGCCGCGTCGAGCTCCTTGCCCTGCACCTTGAAGCCGCCGAGCGCGTGGATCGACTGCGGTGTCAGACCGATGTGACCCATCACCGGGATCTCGGCGTCGAGGATCGCGCGCACCGAATCGATGCGTTTGCGACCACCTTCGAGCTTCACCGCTCCCGCGCCCGCGCGCACGAGCCGGGCCGCGTTGTGCACGGTCTCCGCGTCGCTCACGTGGTAGCTGAGCCACGGAAGATCGGCGACGACGAGCGCGCGCGGTTTGGTGCGTGCCACCGCGCCGACGTGATGCGCCATGTCGTCGGTCGTGACCTGAAGGGTGTCGTCGAACCCCAGCACGACCATCGCGACCGAGTCGCCGACCAGGATGAGGTCGGCTCCCGCGGCGTCGACGGTCCGTGCCGAAGGCGCGTCGTACGCGGTCACCATGACAAGGGGGGTCTCGCCACCCTTGCGGGCGGCGACGTCGGGCGCGGTGATCCGCCGCGCCGGGATCGAGGTCATCTCCGTTACCTCCACCGTCCAGGGCACGTTCGGCTCCCGGCAGTGGTGTCAGAGTACCGGTCGGTCCGGCCCGTCACCAGAGCCAAACCGCCGGTCGCCGGCGGTCCGATGCGTACCGGCGCCGACCATCGGGAGGAACCGCGGATGCGAGACTGGAGGCATGACGGCG
>JAUZEI010000170.1 GCA_030839105.1 Actinomycetota bacterium | reverse complement strand
GCTCGTCGTCGCCGACTCCATCGCGTTGATGGAGCTGGGCTCGGTGGTCTGGGCCGGATCTCGAGCCGACGCCGACGCCGACGTTCTCGCGAACGCGTATCTCGGCACGCGCGCGGCGGTATAGGTCGTGACGTTATGAAACGCTCGTTCGCGGGTTCCGATTGGATGAGGAGCAAGGCATGGCGCTCGAACTGAAGCCCGGAACAAAGTTGCGCTCGGTCGTGTGTTCGACGGAGGTAATTGTGGTGCGGGCGCCGGCCGATGCCGTCGATCTTCGGTGCGGCGGCCGGCCACTCGCGACCGGCTCGGTGCCGGGGGTGCCCGCGTTCGAGCCCGAACACGGCTTCGACCAAGGAACGCTGCTCGGTAAGCGCTACACCGACCACGACAAGAGCTTCGAGCTGTTGTGCACGAAGGCGGGAAGCGGGTCCCTCTCGCTCGGCGATGTCGTGCTGCAGCTCAGCGGGGCCAAGCCCCTGCCGGCATCGGATTGAGACCGGTC
Organism: Actinomycetota bacterium; assembly: GCA_030839105.1. Classification (GTDB taxonomy): domain Bacteria; phylum Actinomycetota; class Acidimicrobiia; order IMCC26256; family PALSA-610; genus PALSA-610. The sequence continues at coordinate 4,278 of JAUZEI010000170.1, read as the reverse complement.
GCACTCGGATGGCTCGCGCCTGACACATCACTGATGAATCTCTGCATGCTCCTGGAGATGGCGGCAGACGGCGCCGCTGATCGCGTCCTCGTCGGTCCGAAGCCGGGTGGACTGACGGCCGCCGAGCTGCAGAGGCGCGCTCGCAACGCGGCCGCGCGGTTCAGCAGTGGAAGTGCGAAGCATGTCGCTCTTCTCGACGTGAACTCCGAAGCCGTGCCGATCGCATTGTTCGGCGCTGCGATGGCGGGCCTGCCGTTCGCGCCGATCAACTATCGCCTCACCGACGATGACCTGGTCGGCATCGTCGATCGACTGGTCCCGGCCACGGTCGTGACAGGACGGGACGCGGTACAACGAATCCGAGATCGCGAGGGGATCACGATCATCGACCGCGATGTGCTGTGCGGCGTCGTGGATGTGCAAGTGGCGTTTGCAGCTCCGCCCGCCGAAGCGGATCCCGACGCGGTGGCTGTGATGTTGTTCACGAGCGGGACCACCGGTCCCGCGAAGGCGGCGCTGCTTCGGCATCGACATCTCGTCGCTTACGTCATCGGCACAGTCGAGTTCATGGCCGCGCACGAGGACGAGGCTCAGCTCGTCAGCGTTCCGCCGTACCACGTCGCGGGGATCTCGACGATCCTGACCTCCATTTACGGGGGTCGGCGCATCGTCTATCTCCCGACATTCGACGCCGAATCATGGGTGGCGACTGCGGCGGCCGAACACATCTCGCACGCGATGGTCGTGCCGACGATGCTCGGCCGGATTCTCGACGTGATCGAGGTGCGCGACACGCGGTTGCCGTCGCTTTCCCATCTGTCGTACGGCGGCGGCCGGATGTCGATCGAGCTCATCGAACGCGCGATGGGGCTTCTTCCGCATGTCGACTTCGTCAACGCGTACGGCCTCACCGAGACGAGTTCGACCGTCGCGATCCTCGGTCCCCGGGAACATCGCGCAGCTTGGGCCAGCAGCGACCCGACGCTACGGGCGCGGTTGCGATCGGTCGGTGTCCCTGTGCCGAGCGTCGAGGTCGAGATCCGCAGTGCCGACGGTGCTGTTGCTCCCGTGGGCGAACGGGGCGAGGTGTACGTCAGGGGAGAACAGGTTGCCGGTGAGTATCTCGGTCGCAGCCTGCTGACGGAGGATGGCTGGTTCCCGACGCGTGATGCCGGCTACTTCGACGAGGGCGGCTTCCTCTATCTCGACGGCCGCCTCGATGATGTCATCGTCCGCGGCGGTGAGAATCTTTCTCCCGGCGAGATCGAGGACGCGCTCATCGACCACGAAGCGGTCGCGGCTGCGTGCGTGGTCGGAGTGCCCGATACCCAATGGGGCGAGGTGGTCGCAGCGGTCGTCGTGCTCGTCGCCGATGCGCAGGCGAGTGAAGGACAACTCCAAAGCTGGGTCCGCGCGCGCCTGCGCTCGACGAAGACGCCGGAGTTCATCGATTTTCGCGCCGAACTTCCCTACAACGAGACGGGAAAGCTCTTGCGACGGGTCTTGCGTGACGAGCTGGCCGAGATGAAGGAAGTGCGGCAGCTCGGAGCCATTCCGCGCCCGGGTCAGATGTCGTAGAGCCGAGCGGCGTTGCCCGCAACGATCAGATCGCGTTCCTCGTCGGGGATGCCGGCAAAGTTCTTGTCGACGACGGCGTGCGAGTTCGGCCACGACGTCGCGGGGTGGGGGAAGTCGGTCGACCACATGATTCGATTGACCCCGAGCTCGTGCCGGTGTTCGAGGCCGCGCGCGTCATCGACGAAGGTGAGGTACATCTGCCGGTGGAAGTACGCGCTGGGCTTGTCGTCAAGGGCCGGGAAGTCGTAGGGGCCGGCGGCCATCGAGTCGAGTGAGTCGAGATAGAACGGAACCCAACCGAGGCTCGGCTCGACGAGCACGATCTTGAGTCTCGGGAAGCGGGCCAGGACGCCGGGCAGGATCCAGAACGCGATCGTCTCCGCGAGACGCAGCGCGGGCTGTGACGTGAAGATCGCCTTCTGTGGGGTGGGGTCGCGCTTGAGCAGCTCGAACAGTGAAGACACGAGCCCGAGATGCTGACTGATGGACATGTCGGCATCGGAGATGGCAGCCCAGAGGGGGTCGTAGCGCTCCTCGTGGTACTCGGGAAGACCGACCTCAGCCGGGAATGTGGGGATGTGCACGGCGCGTGCCCCTTGCGCGGCGAGCGCGGAAACCTGCTTCACCGCGTAGTCGATGTCGATGAGTGGGACCTGGTACGCGGGGACGAGTCGCTTCGGGTCGGCCGAGGCGAAGTCGGACATGACACGGTTGAAACCTTCGGACGCCTCGCGCCAGCCTTCGCGCATCAAGGGGTAGTGGCGAAAAGCGCTGACCTCGCTGTAGAGGATCTCGGCGGTCACGCCGTCGCGGTCCATCGCCTTGAGTCGCTCGGCCCCGTCCGAATAACCCGGATGGGTCATCGCTTCGTGGCTGAAGCCGGCGGCAAAGACCTTCGGGTCGACGCCTCCGAGTTCTTGCACGTGTTGTTCGTGTTCCAGGGCGACGGCCTCGTCCCACGCGCCCTGAAACTTCGTCGGCATATTCGCTTTGATCCGCTCCGGCTCGATCCTCACGTGCGAATCCACCGAGATCAATCGTGTGCTCATGGCCGCCTTCCTTGAACGATCGTCGACGCATTGCGGGTCCGAGACTCCTAGGGACCATACCTCTTACTATTCACTATGGGAACGTTGGATTCGACGGCCTGCGCGGGCCGGCCGGCCTGTGCGTGCGTCCCGCCCTGGGCTTTGCGCCGAGCACGGCGGTGGCGGCGCGGACTGACACTGGATAGTGATTACTATGTAAAGCTCAAGCCGACCCCGCGAATTCCGAGGCTCCTACCACTTGGTCGATCGACTCCGTGGTCTGGGTGAGGTCAGTCGCACGGACTTTCGCCATCCGGGAACACGACGGGCGGACAAGTAGTTGACATCGCAACGAAATGAAATGCTCCCTCGACCCGGAGGTGATCGCCGTGCCGGCAATCACAGTTGACGACACACTCGTTCTGCCTCGTATTCCGCAGCCCGACCCCGCGGTATCGGTACCGCGACCCGTAGCGAAGGTCGTCACCGCGCACAGCCAGGCCGAAGGGGCCGGTTTCGTCGTGCGGCGGCCATTCCCGGGCGACCTCTCGATGGCCGAAGCGGATCCGTTCCTGCTGCTCGACCACGCCGGACCGGCCGTCAACGGTCCGGGCGATGCAAAAGGCGCGCCCTGGCATCCGCATCGCGGCTTCGAAACGGTGAGTTACATCCTCGACGGCGAGATCGCCCATCACGACACCAACGGCGGTGGCGGGGTCATCCGTGAAGGCGACACGCAGTGGATGACCGCGGGCGGAGGCATCCTGCACGACGAACTTCCGACCGAGCAGATGTACAAGAACGGTGGGCCGTTTCACGCCATCCAGCTCTGGGTCAACCTTCCTCCGGCGCTCAAGATGACGACGCCGCGTTACCAGTCGATCACTCGGGACGCGCTGCGCCTCCTCACCTCCACTGACGGCGGCGCACTCATCCGCCTCATCGCAGGCGACATCGCGGGTCTCGCCGGACCGGGCGCGACCTACACGCCGATCACCTACGCGCACGCGACTTTGGCCCCGGGGGCGCAGCTCGCGGTGCCGTGGAACGCCGCGTTCAACGCGCTGACCTATGTCATGACCGGCCGCGGCAGCGCGGGTCCCGATGCCCGACCGGTCGAGGGCGGCCAGCTCGTCGTGTTCGGTCCCGGCGACCATATCGTCGTCACGGCGGCCGACCGCCAGGCCGAGCCCCTCGACGTGCTCCTGCTGGGCGGCCTGCCGATCCGGGCGCCGATCGAACACTACGGGCCCTTCGTCATGAACACGCGCGCGGAGATCCTCCAAGCCATCGACGACTACCAGGCCGGCCGGCTCGGCACCGTTCCCGCCGACCAACTCGCGCCCCGGAACTTCGCGTGACGGTGCGACCGTCCGCAGTCCCGGGTGCGCTCGACGCCTCTACGAGCTTCCCGACCGGTGCGCGACGGCACCCGGCTCTCTCACAGGAGGTCGACTTCCACCTCCTGTGAAAGAGTGTCGCCGATCGGTGATGAACGCGGTGCATCGCGGTGCATCGCAGCGGCCCTTCGGACGACGATGCACGGAGCTCAGGGTTTGTGGCGGTACGTCACCGAGACGCCCGGGAACGCGCTGGTGATGGAGTCAGCGAGACCGACCGGTTGTGGGTCGATGCCGAGCTCGGCGCGGAGTTCGGCCACCGTGAAGTGCTG
>JAUZEI010000022.1 GCA_030839105.1 Actinomycetota bacterium | reverse complement strand
GGCGCCGCCCGTCGGGACGATGTCCGGCCGGAAACTGCGCAACTGCTCGGCGAATCCGCGAACGAGGTGCGCGTGAGCGTCAAGGCTCTGCGTTCACTGCTCGTGGAGATCTATCCGCCCAACCTGTTCGACGAAGGCCTCGTCCCCGCGCTCACCGACCTCCTCGCGCGCGCGAGCGGCAAAGGGATCGTCACGACGCTCGACGACGACGGCCTCACCGGTTCTCCGCCGGCCGCGGTTTCGGGTCTGCTCTACCGAGCCGCGCAGGAAGCACTGCGCAACGTGTTGGCGCACGCGCACGCCACGACCGTGACGATGCGCGTGTCGGACAGGGATCGGATCGCGACGCTCGAGGTGACCGATGACGGCGTCGGATTCGACCCCGCGCAGCTCGCGAGCCGGGCTCGGGAAGGTCATTTCGGGCTGCACGGCCTGACCGACCTGGTCGCCGACGCCGGGGGCCGGCTCACCGTGGAGTCGGCGCCGGGCGCGGGTACAACGGTGCGGGTAGAGGTGCCCTTCACATGACGCGCCAAGCTTCGACGGCAGGGGATGCGGCCGACATGAACGGACAAGCGTGATTCGACCAAACGCGATCCGGGTGGCGATCGTCGACGACCACGCCGTCGTTCGCAGCGGGCTCCAGCAGGTGCTCGCGACCGCGGACGACATCGAGGTGGTCGGTACCGCCAGCAACGGCGAAGAAGCAGTCGAGCTTGCCGCGACCGCGCATCCCGAGATCGTGTTGATGGATCTTTCGATGCCGGTGGTCGACGGGATCGAGGCGACCCGCCGCGTGCTCGCCGCGGCCGCGACCGACGAACGCCAACTGCGCGTCGTCGTCCTCACGTCCTTCACCGAGCAACGGCGAGTCCTCGACGCGTTGCAAGCCGGGGCGAGCGGCTACCTGTTGAAGGACGCGACGCCCGAGGAGGTGATCGGTGCGATCCGCGCCGCCCACGCCGGGGGAGCACCACTCGATCCGACTGCGGCGCGTGTCCTGCTCGACTCGCAACGGGCGCAACAACCGTCGCGCAACCTGAGCCGGCGGGAGGCCGAGGTGCTCGGTCTGGTGGCGACCGGACTGGCGAACAAGCAGATCGCTCGCCGGCTCGGAATCAGCGAACGAACAGTCAAGGCGCACCTGACCGCGGTGTTCCAACAACTCGGGGTCACGGATCGGACGCAGGCCGCGCTCTGGGCGAAGGAGCACCTGCCTGCGCCCGATCCCGGATAGCCGAGTAGCTCCGGCGACGGCTCAGGAGCCGTGACCGCTGCCGCCCCGGCCGCGGTCGCCGCCGTGGTCGTCAACGGTGTTGGGTGTCGAGGCCGGGGTCGAGCCGGCCGTGGTGGGCACGCTGGATCCGGTGACCGCGTCGTGGCCGTGGTCGTCGATGGTGTTGGGCGTCGACGCCGGGACCGACCCGGCCGTGTTCGGGACGGTGGCACCCTTCAGTGCGTCGTTGCCGTGGTCGTCGACCGTGTTCGGCGTGGATCCGGGGGTCGAACCGGTCGTGTTGCGAACACCGTCGTTTCGAAGGCCGTCATTTCGAAGACCGTCATTTCGAAGGCCGCCCTTGTCGTCGTTGACGTCGTGCCCGGGCACGGAGGAAGCCGTCTTCACGGACGAAGGGGTCTTCGTGGACGATGTGCGCGCGGCGGGGATCACGACCTGGGGCGAAGGCTGGGTACTCACTTGCGCCGCGGCGTAGGTCGCAAATCCCCCGAAGAGGGGGATCGCGAGAGCCGCGACGACGATCCGTGCGGAAGGCTTGCGCATGGGAAACTCCTGGACGTTGGGGGTTGACGTCCCCAGCATCGGCGTGCGCCGGTCACAACTCCTAGTGGCCATTGGTGCTAGTACCCGAGCGCTCGGGCCGGCATGGTCGCCGACATCGACACCACGGTTCTCCGGTCAGGGTTCTCCGGTCAGATTTCTCCGGTCAGGCGAGGGAGTGTCCCCGCGGCTGGTGAACGAGGCAACGGCCCATCAGCGCGTTGTGCGCGACGTCGATGTCGAAGCCGTATACGTCGCGCACCCGAGCGACAAGCGCCTCGAACTCGTCCCCCGGGACGTCGATCACGCGACCGCACTCTTCGCACACCATGTGCGGGTGCGAGGCGGCGAGATGGAAGAACGCGGCGCCCTGACCGCGGTGCACGTGCTCGACCAGACCCCACTCGTCGAGCGACTCGAGCGTGCGATACACGGTCGACACGTGGATCTCGGGATGGGCCTGTTGCACTGCGGTCGCAATGTGGTCGGCGGTGAGGTGATCGTGGGTCGCGCCGAGCAACTCGATGATCGTGCGGCGGGCGGTCGTGATACGACGACCTTCGGCGCGCAATGCTTCGATGGCGCGGGCGGCAGTGATGCTCATGACGTTCGTGTTCCTCGTTCGGTGGTCTCGCCCGAGAAGTCGCTACGTGTTCGCAGATGCGAAGTGTTCGTATCTGGGCGGATCGCTGGATTTCGCCGCGTAGGTGTTCTTCAATGAATCAGTAGGCCGTTGAACGTTGTTCATTCGTTCGCGTCATCCAGCCCGGACGTCGGGGCGAATGTCGAACCCGGCCCGGTCGACCGACGATCTTGGGGGGGTCCAATCGTGGAACCGACGAATCGGCGCGACTTCCTGAAGCACGCAGCGGTGGCGGCGGCAGTGGCGGGCACGGCGGCCGCCGCACCGCTCTCGTTCACGGAGGCCGCGGGCGCCGACGACACACGCCCGCTGGTTCCGGCAAGTGCGCGCGTGAACGAACACGTCGTTGCGCACCTGCGCGACGTGCAGACCGGTGAGGTCGCCATTTACGTACGCGATCGTGAGATCACCGTGAAGGACAGGCGCCTGGCCGCGCTGCTCTACAAAGCGTCGCGCTGACCGGCGGCCTACGCACACACTCGACCTGGGAAGAGGTGAGGGATGTCGTCGCATCGTGAAGCGCCCGAGATCTCCAAGGATCCCGTCGCCGACAGTACGGATCTCTACGCGTTCGTGAGCCCGGATCGTCCCGACACCGTCACGCTGATCGCGAACTATCTGCCGTTGCAGGGACCCGCGGCCGGACCGAACTTCTACGAGTTCGGTGACGACGTGTTGTACGAGATCCATATCGACAACAACGGCGACGGCAAGGCGGACATCACCTTCCAGTTCGACTTCTCCACGGTGCTGCAGGTCGGCAGGACGTTCCTCTACAACGTCGGGCCGATCACCTCGCTCGATGCGAAGACGTGGAACCGCCGGCAGTTC
>JAUZEI010000129.1 GCA_030839105.1 Actinomycetota bacterium | reverse complement strand
CGTCGCAGCGGGTCGAGGAGCTGCGCGCTGTCTGCGACACGCTCGGCGTTCCCTCGGAGAAATCGTGGGGTTCGGGCAAGCTGGTGCTGGAGATCTACGAGAAGACCACCGAATCGAAGATCGAGGCACCCACCTTCGTATGCGACTATCCGCGCGAGGTGTCGCCGCTGGCGCGCGTGCACCGCGACGACCCGACGCTGACCGAGCGCTTCGAGCTCATCGTGCACGGACGCGAGCTCGCCAACGCGTTCAGCGAGCTGAACGACCCCGTCGACCAGCTCCGGCGCTTCGAGGCGCAGGCATCGTTGAAGCGACTCGGTGACGACGAGGCGCACGACATCGACTTCGACTACGTGCGCGCGCTGGAATACGGGCTGCCGCCGACCGGAGGTCTGGGCCTCGGCGTCGACCGCCTCGTCATGGTGCTCGCGGGCGTCACCTCGATCCGGGAGGTCATCCTGTTTCCCCACATGCGTCCCGAAGCGGAGAAGTCGTGAACGCGCGCGTCCTCGTCACCGGAATGGGCGGCGAGCTCGGCACGCGCGTCGCGCAGCTGATCGAAGCGCGCGAGTGGGCGGGCGACGTGGTGGGGGTCGACTTCGTCCCCCCGCGCCGTCGGCTGCGTCGCGCCGAGTTCCGTCGCATCGACCCGCGCGACCGCGATCGACTCGCCGCCTTCGTCGAGGAATACGCCCCGAACATCGTCGCCCACTTCGGCGTCTACGAGCCGGCGTCGCGCATGACCCCTGCTTCCGCGCGCGAGCGCACCGAGGCGTGCACCGCGGCGACCCTGAGCGCGGCCGCGAGCACCGGTGTGCTCGAGTACGTCGTACTCCGCAGCGGACTCGAGGTGTACGGGCCGCCGACGGCTCGCGTCTCGGTGCCCGACGAGGACGCGGTGCCCGCTCCAACCACGGCGTACGGTCGGTCGCTCCTCGCGGTCGAAGCCGCCGCCAAAGGTGTGGCGCTGCGCTGCGGCGTTCCGGTCGGTGCGTTGCGTTACGCACCCGTGATGGGTTCGCACGTCCCGAGCCCGCTCGGTCGAATGCTGCGCCTGCCGGTGGTGCCGGTAAGCGCGGTCTCCGATCCGCCCTTCTCCGTCCTGCATCCCGACGACGCCGCGATCGCCATGGTCACCGCGATCGAACGCCGCCTCGACGGCCCGTGCAACGTCGTCGGCGGGGGTGCCGCGACGCCGTGGCAGGCGGCCCGGCTCGGCGGACGCGTCCCGTTGCCGGTCGCGCCCGGATTATGGGGACTCGTCGGGCGCGCCTCGGAGGTCGCGGGCGCGGCGCTGGCACCGCACGTCGTCGACCTCATCCGGCACGGCTGCACCGGCGACGGAAGCCGCGCCCGCGAGGAGCTCGGGCTCGGCGATCTCACCTCGACCCAGGATGTGCTGCGCGAGCTGTTCGACTGGGCCGACGTCGTCGCGATCGCGCGGGCGGGAGAGCAGGCCGCGTGACCACCGACACGCTCGACGCCGACCGCATCGTCCGGCCCGAAGCGCCGTGGGCCGCGCTGCGCCGCCGGTTCTCCGGCCGCTACCCCGTCGACCCCTTCGGCCTCGACCCGCAGCTCGCCGACCTCTGCACGCCCGTGTTCGCGGCCGCGGTGCGGGTGCGCATCTCCGGCGGCGAGCACGTCCCCGCCTCGGGTCCCGCGGTCATCGTGTCGAATCGCGGTTTCGGCGTGGCCGAGCCCGCCGCCCTCGGAGTCGCGGTGCAGCGCGCGAGTGGGCGTCGACTGCGCGTCGTCGGCGCACCCGACCTGCCGATCCTCGGGACGGTGACGCGCCGGCTCGGTGCGATATCGAGCAGCAGTCCGGATGTCACCTCCGCTTTGCGCGCGGGCCATCTCGTCGGCATCCCGCTCGCGCCCACGTGGTTGCGGACCGGTGCGGGCGACGCGCCGCTCGCCGTCGCGCGTGCGCTCACCGTCGCGCCGATCGTGCCGGCCGCGGTGCGCGCCGTCGGACGTTTCGGCGGCATGATCGGATCCTGGGAGGTGACGTTCGGGTCGATGGTCACGTTGCCCGACCCTTACGCCGCGAACGATCCGCTCGCCGCCGCGCGTTTCACCGACGCCATGCGCCGCGCGGTCGCCGCGCTCCTCGATTCCCCGTAGAGCCGATTCTCCCGCAGATCCGATTCTCCCCGGATCCACCGGTACGCTCGCGCCATGTCGGCGACGGTCACCGACGACGGCACGAACATCGCGTACAGCGCGTGGGGCCGGCGCGAGGGTTCGCCCGTTCTGATGATTCAGGGGCTCGGAGTCGACCATCGCGGTTGGGCGCTCCAGCGGGGTGCGTTCGGCCGCCATCATCGGTGTATCGCGCCCGACAACCGTGGTACCGGCTATTCCGACGCGCCGCCGGGCCCGTACGACCTCTTGCGCATGGCCGCCGACGCCATCGCCGTCCTCGATGCCGAGCACATCGAACGCGCGCACGTGGTCGGCGCGTCGATGGGCGGTGTCATCGCTCAGGTCATCGGCGTGATGTATCCCGATCGCGTCCGTTCGCTCACGCTTGCCTGTACCGCGTGCCAGCACCACGCGTGGCGCAGGGAACTCCTCGCGGAATGGGCGAACGTCGTCAACGAGCGCGGCATGGCAGGACTGATGGACGACGCGATGCGGTGGATGATCGGCCCCCGCCTGCATCGGCGCTTCGGTGTCTTCGTGAACGTCCTCGCCCGGGTTCTCGTGCAGACGAAGCCCCACGCGTTTGTGGCACAAGTCGACGCGATCCTCGACGCGAGCGACGAGCTGCGGTTCGCGCTCCCGCAGGTGAAGGCGCCGACGCTCGTCGTGACCGGCTCGCAGGACACGCTCACGCCGCTCGGCGACGCGGAGGAGCTCGCGGAGCTGATTACCACCTCGCGTCTCTTGGTCCTGCGCGGCGCGGCCCACGGCTTGATGGCCGAGGCCCCCAATCAGTTCAACGACGTGGTGCTGAGGTTCCTCGCCGAGGTCGACCGCGCCGAGATGGTTCCGACCCCGAAATCGGCCTAGTTCCCGTCGCTTCTCGTCCTTCAGCCGAGGGTGCGGCCGATGGGCGCCGGAGGTTCGAGGTGGTGCTCGCGCCACCACGTGATGTGCCGGTCGTGGATCTCGCACACCGACAGTCCACGCCAACCGATCACGA
>JAUZEI010000128.1 GCA_030839105.1 Actinomycetota bacterium | reverse complement strand
GCGAGCGGCGGCGATGGGTGGTTGCACCGCGGTCGTCTGCATGCCCAACACCGATCCGCCGATCGACGACGCCGCGGTCGTGCAGTCGATCTTCGATCGGGCCCGGGCGGTCGGCCTGTGCGACGTGCGGCCCGCGGGCTGCATCACGAAGGGTCGCGAGGGCGTCGAGCTTGCGCCACTGGGTGAGCTCTACGACCTGGGCGTCCGCGTGTTCACCGACGACGGCGACTGCGTGGCCGACGCGCTCGTCATGCGCCACGCCTTCGAGTACGCGGCCGCGCTGCCGGGCGCGGTGCTCGCGCAACACGCCGAGGATCCCACGCTCGTGCGCGGTGGCCACATGCACGAGGGTGCCTGGTCGGCGCGCCTCGGGATTCCCGGACGACCCGCGGAAGCGGAGTCGACGATCGTGGCGCGCGATCTCCAACTCGCGCGGCGGACCGGTGGTCGGTACCACGTCCTGCACATGTCGTGCGCGGCCTCGGCCGACCTCGTCCGGGCCGCGAAGGCCGCCGGCGTACGCGTGACGGCCGAGTGCACGCCGCAACATCTCGTGCTCACCGACGAGTCATGCTCACACTTCGACCCCGTGTTCAAGATGAATCCGCCGCTGCGCGAGCAGGCGGACGTCGACGCGTTGCGCGCCGCGCTGCTCGACGGCACGATCGACGCGATCGCCACCGATCATGCGCCGCACACCCCCGAGAGCAAGGATGTACCGTTCGAAGAGGCGCCGCCCGGCATGCTCGGTGTGGAGACCGCGCTGGCCGTGGTGCTTACCACGCTCGTGGAACCGGGAGTGCTCACTCTCGCGCAGGCGATCGGTGCGTTGTCGTGGCAGCCGGCGCGCGTCGTCGGGCTCGACGCCGACGGCCACGGCGGTCCGATCGCCCCGGGGCACGCCGCGAACCTGTGCGTGATCGACCCCGCGCACACCTGGTCGGTCGACGGCAACCGTCTCGCCAGCAAGTCGCGCAACTCACCGTGGGACGGTTGGAAGCTGACCGGCAAGGTCCGCCACACCGTCTACCGCGGCGTCCCCACAGTCCGCGACCAGGAGCCCACCCGATGACCGAACCCTGCCCACAGTTGGCAGCAAAACCGGCGCCTGCCGCACGAAAACCTGCCCACAGTTGGCAGGAAAACCGGCGCCTGCCGCACGAAACCCTGCCCACAGTTGGCAGGGGAGTCGGGGGGCTCGGGTGACGGAGGCGTTGTTGGTGCTCGCCGACGGCGAGACGTTCGAAGGTGTGGCGGTGGGATTCCGGCCCCCGAACGGCGTCGCGACAGGTGAAGTCGTATTCAACACCTCGCTCGCCGGATACCAGGAGATCCTGACCGACCCGTCGTACGCGGGCCAGATCATCACGTTCACCTATCCGCACATCGGCAACTACGGCGTCAACGAGCGCGACGACGAAGCGGGCGCGCCGCGGTGCCGGGGTGTCATCGTGCGCGACCTCACGCGCCGGCCGTCGAACTGGCGCGCGACCGACGACATCGGCGGGTTCCTCGCGCGTCACGAGATCGCCGGCATCGGGGGAATCGACACCCGCCGGCTCACACGGCACATCCGGCGCGCCGGCGCGATCCCCGGTGCGTTCGGCACCGCTGACCGCGACACGCTGCTCGCAGCCGCCCAGGCCGACGGTGGGACCGACGGTCGCGACCTCACGTCGCTCGTCACCACGCCGGAGCCGTACACGATCGGTCCCGACGACGCGACCCTGTACGTGGTCGCGTACGACTTCGGGATCAAGCGTTCGATCCTCGACCGGCTCGTGCGTTCGGGCTGCCAGGTCGAGGTCGTGCCCGCCGGTACGACGGGCGCCGAGGTCCTCGCCCGCGCGCCCGACGGAGTGTTCCTCTCGAACGGCCCCGGCGATCCCGCCGCGGTCACAAGTGCGCGCGACGGCGTGGCGCAGTTGCTCGGCAACGTCCCGGTGTTCGGGATCTGCCTCGGCCACCAGATCATGAGCCTCGCCCTCGGTGCGGAGACGTTCAAGCTGCGCTTCGGCCACCACGGCGGCAACCACCCGGTGCGCCACCTGTCGACCGGGCGCGTCGAGATCACGAGTCAGAATCACAACTACGCGGTCGACGCCGACACGCTTCCGGAAGGCAGCGTCGTCACGCACCTGAATCTCAACGACGGCGACGTCGAAGGCATCCGTAGCGAACACCTCCGCGCGTTCAGCGTGCAGTACCACCCGGAAGCGGGTCCCGGTCCGCACGACGCGCGGTATCTCTTCGAGGAGTTCACCCAACTCATGAGGGCCGGCTGACGTGCCGCGTAGGGACGACATCGAGACGATCCTGCTGATCGGCAGCGGCCCGATCATCATCGGTCAGGCGTGCGAGTTCGACTACTCGGGCACGCAGGCGTGCCGCGTGCTGCGCCAAGAGGGCTACCGGGTCGTGCTCGTCAACTCGAATCCCGCGACGATCATGACCGACCCCGAGTTCGCCGACGCGACCTACGTCGAACCGCTCGACGTTCCAACGCTCACGCGCATCATCGAGAAGGAACGACCCGATGCGCTGCTCCCGACCCTCGGCGGCCAGACGGGCCTCAACCTGGCGCTCGCGCTGGACGAAGCCGGCGTGCTCGAGCGGTACGGCGTCGAGATGATCGGCGCGAATGTCGAGGCGATCCGCACGGCCGAGGACCGTCAGCGCTTCAAGGTCGCGATGACCGAGATCGGATTGCACGTGCCGCCGTCGGGCATCGCCTACTCGATCGACGAGGCGATGAGTGTCGCCGCCGAGGTCGGCTATCCCGTCATGGTGCGGCCCGCGTTCATCCTCGGCGGCGGCGGCACGGGCATTGCGTACAACAGCGACGAGATGCGCATCCTGGCCCAGCGCGGTTTGGCGGCGGCCGACAACGGTCTCGTCGACAGCCCGCTCTCGGAGATCCTGATCGAACGCAGCATCGCGGGTTGGAAGGAGTACGAGCTCGAGGTGATGCGCGACCACGCCGACAACGTCGTGGTCATCTGTTCGATCGAGAACCTCGATCCGATGGGCGTGCACACCGGCGAATCGATCACCGTCGCACCGGCCCAGACCCTCACCGACGTCGAGTACCAGCTCATGCGCGACGCCGCGTTCGCGTGCATCCGCCGCATCGGAGTCGAGACCGGCGGATCGAACGTGCAGTTCGCCGTGAACCCCCAGACCGGCGAGATGGTCGTCATCGAGATGAACCCGCGCGTGTCGCGCAGCTCGGCGCTCGCGAGCAAGGCGACGGGCTTCCCGATCGCGAAGATCGCGGCCAAGCTCGCGGTCGGCTTCCGGCTCGACGAGGTGCAGAACGACATCACGCGCGAGACGCCCGCGAGCTTCGAACCCGCGATCGACTACGTCGTCACCAAGATCCCGCGCTGGGCGTTCGAGAAGCTGCCGGGATCGAGCCCGGTGCTCGGCACGCAGATGCAATCGGTAGGCGAGGTCATGGCGATCGGGCGTACGTTCTGCGAGTCACTGCAGAAGGCGGTCCGGTCGCTCGAGACCGGACGGCGCGGCCTCAACTGCGATCCGGTCGAGCGCGAGCTCGACGTTCTGTCCGACGACGAGCTCGTCCTCGCGGCGGCGATCCCGACCCCTGACCGCATCTTCCAGGTCGAGGCCGCGCTCCGGCGCTTCGTGTCGATCGAGCGCCTGCACGACGTGACGGGCATCGACCCCTGGTTCCTCGACCAGATGCTCCAGATCGTCGAAGAGCGCGACCGGCTGAGTCAGCTCGGCCGCGGCGACCTCGGGGCAGTGACGCGCGCCGATTGGCGCCAGGCGAAGCGGATCGGTTTCTCCGACGGCCAGTTGGCCTACCTCTGGGACGCGACCGAAGCCGACGTACGCGCACATCGCAGTGCAGCCGGTGTGCGCGTCACCATCAAGACCGTGGACACCTGCGCGGCCGAGTTCGACGCCTTCACTCCGTACCACTACAGCACCTACGAGGACGAGGACGAGATCGCACCGCTTACGCAACCGGCGGTCCTCATCTTGGGGAGTGGCCCGAATCGCATCGGCCAGGGTGTGGAGTTCGAC
>JAUZEI010000121.1 GCA_030839105.1 Actinomycetota bacterium | reverse complement strand
GCACAAGTCGATCAATCCCGGGTCAAGACGAATCAGCGCTTGACACTCTGGGTGGGCGTGTGCTTCCGCGGTGGCCCGCCTCGCGCCGGGCGGACGCGTGGCGAGAATCCGTTGTTTTGCGGGGACGAGGCAGACGCGCCGCGCGCGACGGGGGGCTACGGGAGTCGCGGTCCCACCCGTTCCGCTCGCGATCGCGCGCCAACGAGCCGGTAGTGAAAACCGGCACAGTCCGGATCGAACCCGCCGGCGGCGCGGCGGCTCGACCGTTCGCCGCTCGAGCGGGCGGACCGCTCCAAAACCAGAAGCGGTCCCAGGGCACCGATCGGGACGAGCGCAGGCTGGATAGCGTTCGTTCGATGAGCGACACCGAAGTCGCGGGCGCGGCTTCGACCACGGACGCCGGGGGGCTCACCGCGGCCGAAGTGGAAGCGCGCGTGCGGGCCGGCAAGGTGAACGTCGCCGACGACCGCACCAGCCGGACGCTTTCCGAGATCCTGCGGGCCAACATCCTGACCCGGTTCAACGCGATTCTCGGCACGGCGTTCGTCCTCATCCTCATGTTCGGCGAGGGACAGGACGCGCTGTTCGGCATCGTGCTGCTGTTCAACACGCTGATCGGCGTCGTCCAGGAATGGCGCGCGAAGCGAACGCTCGACCGGCTGGCCGTCCTCAACGCGCCGAGGGCTCGGGTCGTGCGCGACGGCGCGGTGCGTGAGGTCGCGGTCGGCGAAGTCGTTCTCGACGATCTCTGCGTTCTCGTCGCGGGCGATCAGGTCGCGGCCGACGGAATCCTGCGTCAGGTGGAAGGGCTCGAGCTCGACGAGTCGATGCTCACCGGAGAGTCCGACCCGGTCGCGAAGGACGAGGGGGACGAGGTGCTGTCGGGCAGCATCGCCGTCGCGGGCCGAGGGCGCTTCCAGGTGACGCGCGTCGGCGCCGACGCGTACGCGCGCCGGCTCGCGGCCGAAGCGCGTCGTTTCACGCGGACTCGTTCGGAGCTGATGGACGGCATCAACCAGATCCTGCGGTACGTGCAGTGGGCGCTCGTGCCGACCGCGGTTCTGCTCGCATTCAGCCAGTTCAAGGTGCAGGAAACGAACCGGGCCGCGATCGCCGGCGTCGTGGCCGGCGTCGTCGCGATGGTTCCGGAGGGGCTGGTGCTCCTCACGAGTCTGGCCTTCGGTGTTGCAGCGGTCTCGCTCGCCCGCCGGCAGGTGCTCGTCCAGGAGCTCCCGGCGGTCGAGGGTCTCGCGCGCGTCGACGTGATCCTGCTGGACAAGACCGGCACCCTGACGCAGGGCGTGATCGGCTTCCACGAGGTGCACCAGCTCGACCCCGACGCCCCTGTGTCGGAGGCGCTGGGCGCCCTCGCGAACGACGAGAACCGCAACGCGACGATGAACGCCCTCTCCGAGAACTTCCCTCCTCCCGAAGGTTGGGAACGCATCGGCTCGACGCCGTTCTCGTCCGGTCGCAAGTGGAGCGCAGCGATGTTTCGCGGTCGCGGCACCTGGGTGTTCGGCGCGCCCGAGATGATCTGGGTCGGTCATCCGAAGGACGATCCGGTGCGGGGCCAGGCCGATCAGCTCGCGGCCGAGGGCCGGCGGGTGCTGCTGCTCGCGCACACCGACGCGCCACTGTCGGGCGAGTCGCTGCCCGAAGTGCTCCGCGCCGCGGCCCTGATCGTCTTCGAAGAAGAGATCCGGCCCGACGCAGCCGACACGCTGAGGTACTTCGCGGAGCAGGGCGTCCGTTGCATGATCATCTCGGGCGACAATCCGCACACCGTCGGTGCGATAGCCCGGCGCGTCGGTGTCGAGGGGGGCGATCGGGCGTACGACGCGCGTGAGCTACCCGAGGATCCCGAACGGCTTGCCGAGGTGCTTGCCGACGCCTCGGTGTTCGGACGGGTCACGCCCCAGCAGAAGCGGGCGATCGTCGGCGCGTTGCAGCGCCGAGGGCACGTCGTCGCGATGACCGGCGACGGGGTCAACGACGCGCTCGCGTTGAAGGACGCCGACATCGGCGTGGCGATGGGCAGCGGAGCGCCCGCGACGCGCGCAGTGGCCCAGGTCGTTCTCCTCGACGGGCGATTCGCCAGCATGCCCGGCGTGGTCGCCGAAGGACGCCGCGTGATCGCGAACGTGGAGCGGGTCGCCAACCTGTTCGTGACGAAAACGTTCTACGCGATGATCCTCGCGATCGCGATCGGTGCCGCGCGCTGGCCCTATCCGTTCCTGCCGCGCCACCTCACGATCGTCAGCAGCTTGACGATCGGAATCCCCGGCTTCTTCCTCGCGCTCGCGCCGAACAACCGTCGCTACGAGCCGGGCTTCGTCCGGCGTGTCCTGCTGATCGCCGGCCCCGCCGGCGCGGGCGCGGCCGCCGCGCCCATCGCCGCGTACGCGATCGCGCGCCGGAGCGAGAACGTGCTGGACTCGCGCACGGCGGCCACGATCACGCTGCTGATCGTGGGCCTATGGGTGCTCAATCTCCTCGCCCGACCGATCACCCCCGGTCGGGCGGTCTTGTTCGGAGTGATGGTCGCTGCGTTCGTGCTGATCCTCGGCGTGCCCTCGTTCCGCGACTGGTTCGCGTTGAACCTTCCGACCGGGACGGCGATGATCGGATCGATCGCGTGCGCCGCGGCCGGCGTGATCGCGCTCGAGTCGGGTTGGCAGCTACGGCAGTGGCGGATGCCCCCAGACCGGCGTACCGCGCGCTGGGCCTGGCACACCGCGGGCGGGGTTCAGATCGAGGCGTGATCCTGCGCGTACGCAGCGCAACAGCGTTGCGGCTGCGGGCAACGGTCACACGTCGCCGGTTGGACCCGCCGAACGAAACCCAGCTCGACGAGCCAGCACCGGTTGCAGCCGCCGCACAGGAAGTGGACCGACTCGTCCAGGACGGCCACGATCGGTTGGAGCTGCCAGCTGTTGCAGACCGGGCAGTGGTCGAGGGGGCGGCGGATCAAGGCCGGCTCGGGCCGGCTGGGCGGGCGGTCTGACCTGCGGTCCGTCGAGGCGCTCATGCGTACCTCCTCCGGTCGACAGTGACGGTCAACAGTGCAGTGAACCAGAGTCCGGCCGGGCGATCGGGTCGACCGGGGGGGTGGTCGACGAGGTCTGCGGTGAGCCCGCGCTGGACGGATGGCCGAAGTCCTGGGTCAGGTAGATCGAGCCGTTCGAGGTGCAGAAGACGCCGACGCCGACCCGAGTGAAGCCCGGGGCGAGGATGTTGGCGCGGTGGCCGTCCGAGTGCATCCAGGCGTCGTGGAGCGCGCCTTCGAGCGTGCCCGCGCTGCCGGCGGCGATGTTCTCACCCACGTAGTTGTACGTACCCAGCAGGTTCCCGATCGAGCTGTGCCGGAAACCGTGCGACGCCATGTCGGCACTCCACACGCTGGCGTAGGTCGCGAGGTTGGGGTCCCACGTCATCGGTGCCAGGTGACGTATCGAACGTTCGTCGTTGATACGCCGGAGGAGGTCGGCCGCCATGAGCCCCGACCTCGAAGACGTCGAGGGATCGCACTTCGGCGCGCGGGTCACGGGCGAGAACGCGTACGTGCGGGCGTCGGCGAACGCGATCCAGTAGCCGCGGGCGCCGGGCGACATCGCGACCGCCACGGCGGCCGCGCCCGGACACGCGTTGACTGCCGATCCGTAGAACGGGCTGTTCGATCCGAAGCGGAAGAGGCCGCCGTCCGCAGCGACGAGCGTGTAGCCGTTGCCGTTCGGCGCGGCCGCCATACCGGTGATCGGGAGGTTGAGCGGCGTCCCACCCATCGAACCGTAGAAGTGCGCGTTGAACGAGCAGATGCCACCGTCGCTGGCGACGAGCCAGTAGCCCTGGCCGTTCGGCGTCGCGGCCATGCCGGTGATCGGTTGGTTGAGGCGCATGCCACCCGTGGAACCGTGGAAGCGTGCGTTGAACGAGAAGATGCCACCGTCGCTGGCGACGAGCCAGTAGCCCTGGCCGTTCGGCGTCGCGGCCATGCCGGTGATGGGAAGGT
>JAUZEI010000106.1 GCA_030839105.1 Actinomycetota bacterium | reverse complement strand
GGCGAGCCGAAGGGAGAGCCTGCCGTGGAAAACCCTGCCATGGAAAACAATGCCGAGCCCGGTGCGGCTGAGCCCGGGCATGACACCGCAACGGGAACCGATCCCGACGCGAAGTACGACACTCCCGGCTACGAGGACAAGTCGTTCGGCCAGGCGGTGAACCAGGACCAGGAGCTTGTCGAGGAATTGCTCGAGGAGACCGATGGCGACGTCGAGGAGTCGGAGCGCCGGTTCGGGCACGAGTCGGCGGGCTCGCCGGCCATTGCGCGCCAGCACGAGGCGGAGTAGCCGCACGAGGACGCCAGCGCTCGTGCAGAACCGCTTCGCGGGATCGCGGATCGCCCGCTGTGCGTTACCGATCGAAGCGGCGTGGACGTAGTGAATCAAGACGCAGTGAATCAAGACGCAGTGAATCAAGAATGATGAGTCTGCTTCACGTGTGTTCGGGACGGCCGCCTGGTACGTCGGCTGCGAGTTTGCGGCGCAACCAGCGCGCGTCGGCGACGGCATGACCGTCGTAGTCGTTGTTGAAGTAGGCGTAGACGTCTATGCCCGAGTCGATCCATGCCTGCAGTCGTCGCGCCGGTTGCGCGAGCCGGCGCGGTCCGTAGCGACCCCGATACTTGTCGGTGACGGCGGCGGGCCCGTGGAACCGGACGTAGGTCCAGGCTGTGGTGAGGACCCAGGGGTGATCGGGCAACATGTCGTGGATGCACAGCGCGGCATTGTGGCGCTCGAGAATGGCGAACACATCGTCTCCGAACCACGATGCGTCACGAATTTCGACGGCCCAACGAATGTCGGGCGGCGCGGCTGAGAGGAACTCGTCGAGCCTTTCCGGGTTCCGTTTCCAGCGAGGAGGGAGCTGGACGAGGTTGGGTCCCAGCGCCGGACCGAGGCGGCGGACGCGATCGAGGTGGTTCGGCAACCATCGAGTTGCGTCGCGCAACTTCATTCGATGTGAACCGAACTGGCCGAGCTTGACGGCGTACAGGAAGCCGGGCGGTGCCTGTGTCGCCCAAAGTTCAACCGCCTGCGCAGTCGGCAATCTGTAGAACGTTGTGTTGAGCTCGACGGTGTCGAAGAGCGATGCGTAGTGCGTGAACCAGTCGCGTTGACGAAGCTCGGGCGGATAGACGACGCCTCGCCAATCCTTGTACACCCAGCCCGAACAGCCGATTCGGGTCTGACCGAGGTGGTTCGCCGACACTCGATTCGTCAAGAGCTTTCGCGTCCGTTGGTCGTGGGGGCAGTCCGGTGTTACGACGGTCGTTCCCGTCTACCAATGCCGATATGCGCATCTGCCCTCAACGGTGGATACGGCGTTTGATCACCTTCGCTGCGGCGACTGGTCCGCGGACGGGATGAAATGCGTCGGAGGCTGCGGTGAGTTCTCTGATCTCGTGATCGTCGAGTTGCAGATCGGCCGCGGCAACGTTTGACTCGAGCTGGACGCGAGAGCTGGCCCCCGGAATCGCGATCACGTTGGGATGGCTGACGACCCACGCCAGCGCTACCTGCGACGATGTTGCGTCGTGATTCTTCGCCACGGTGCGCACCGACTCGAGGAGGTCGCGCACGGCAACCACGTTCTGGGGCAGGAACAACGAGTCGTTCGCGCGCGCCGGGTCTGTGGGCAGATTGGTCGCGTCGTAACGGCCCGAAAGCAGTCCTTTGGCGAGCGGACTGTACGCGATGATCAGGCGGTCATTCGACGCGGCGTACGGGACGAGGTCGGTGTCGGGCTTCCGGACTGCGAGGCTGTATTGCACCTGGTTCGACAGCACGGGAGAGCCGAGCGCGCGTTCGGCGGCCCGCCATCGGCCGAGCGTGAAGTTGCT
The DNA here is from genome assembly GCA_030839105.1 of Actinomycetota bacterium. Lineage (GTDB taxonomy): Bacteria > Actinomycetota > Acidimicrobiia > IMCC26256 > PALSA-610 > PALSA-610. The sequence continues at coordinate 1,822 of JAUZEI010000106.1, read as the reverse complement.
GACGCCGACGTGATCGATGACGTGCGCGTCGAGCAGTCGGCGCATCCCGCGCATCTGCTGCGTGATCGGTACCACCGGATTGGGAAAATGAACTTGGTACAGGTCGATCGTGTCGACGCCGAGCCGTTGGGCGCTGGCGCGTCCGTGGCGTTCGACGACTGATGCGAGGGGCATGATCGGCAGCAGCTTCGTCGCAACGAATACGTCGTCGCGACGGCTGAAGATCGCTCGGCCGACGATCCGTTCGGACTCGTTGCGGCCGTAGATCTCGGCCGTGTCGATCACGTTGACACCGAGGTCGAGCGCCCGCGCGACAATCGTCGCGGCCTCGTTCTGGGCGTAGTCCGCGCCGTAACCCCAGTCTTTGGAGCCGAACTGCCATGTCCCCAGTCCGACTACCGACAGTCGGACACCGTTGACCTCGACGTATCGCATGGGCGGAGGTTAGGCCGCGTGTTTCTCGGTTGGCTCGTCGACCTGTGAGCGCGGCTGACCGAATCGCCCGGGGTCGTACGCCCTTCGATATCTGTCATCATCGGTCGAACGGACGCCGCATCCGTCTGGGGAGAGCCGTGCCGAATACCGACGACCGAGATCTGCGCGCCGCGCGCCTCACCGTGATCCGTGAGCACATGGACGCCGAGAACCGTCTCGACTTCGATAGCGCTATCGCCACGTTCGACCATCCCCGATACGAGTTGGTCGGGACCGGCCAGGTGTTCGAGGGTGAGGAGCAGGTCCGGAAGTACTACGCCGCGTCGCGAGGGGGTTTCCCAGATCAGCGCAATGAGATCCATACGCTCCGCCACGCCGACGACGCCGTCGTTGTCGAGTTCGACCTTCTGGGCACACACCTCGGAACGTTCGCCGGCTTCGAGCCGACCGGACGAACCTTCCGCTGTCGCATGGCTGCCATCTTCGAGTTCGCAGGCGACCGCATCACGTGCGAGCGCATCTACTTCGACTCGGGCACGCTCCTACGGCAGCTCGGTCTGATTGGAGACCCGGCGTAACCACATCGACAACGGGGAGCGTCCCGGCGCGTCGGCGGCCCCTTCATCTTCATGAGCCGAGTGTCGCCCAGCCCGCTTCGAGTTCCGCGAGATCGTGCGGCTCGACGAATTCGGTGGGCAAGTTGGGTCCCCAGGCGTTGACGGTGTGCTCCAAGCTCATGGGCGTGCGGCCGTGCTCTTCCCACGCGGTGTCGTCGGTGATGTGGTCGAGATCCGAGTACAGCTCGAGAAACGCGCCGGACGGGTCGCGCAGGTACCAGTAGAAGTTGGAGCCGGCGAAGTGCCGGCCGATGCCCCACGCCTGGCGGTTCGGATCGCGGCGGTAGAGCGCGGTTGCCGTGTGGCCGACGTGGTCGATGTCGTCGCATTCCCACGAGTAGTGCTGCAGGAGCGGTACCCGCGAGTGCACGAGACCGATGTTGTGATGGTCGGTGGAGCAGCGCAGGAAATGGATGATCCCGTCGAACTCGTCGCTGACCTTGCAGCCGATGCCCTCGACGAGCAGGTCGCGCGTCCCGCGCAGATCCGGGGTTCCGATGACGAGATGGCCGAGCCGCCGTGGCGGGCGCGGCGCGCCGAATACGGCGGCAGCACGCTCGTTGACGCGCACGACCGCGCCCGGCGCGTTCGTCGCAAAGGTTGCGACGAGATCAACGGGCCGGACGGTGGCTTCGGGTTCGGCGACGCGCACGGTGATCAGCACGCGCGATGCGGCGTCGAGCACGGAGACGGACGCCGCCTCGCGCGTGGGCGACGCGCCGCGCGTTTCGAGTCGCCGCTGCACGCCGTCGAGGTCGCGGTCGTCGTCA
>JAUZEI010000098.1 GCA_030839105.1 Actinomycetota bacterium | reverse complement strand
CGTCGCAGTGCAGGTAGGCGACGGCGAAGCGCTCGACAACGACTCCGCGAGCGTCGACGTGGTCGTGTGCGGGTTCGGCCTCGGGTTCCTCCGGCCCGAGCGCGCGCTGCCCGAGATGCGGCGAGTCCTGCGCGACGGTGGGCGCCTGGTGACGAGTGTGCCGATGGGCGGAGGACGCGACTGGGACTTCTTCGGCGAGCTGTGCAAGCGATACGGCCTGGTGTCCGAAGCACACGTGGGCGGCGCGGCGATGCCGCCGTTCGACGAAATGGCCGAGCTGGCCGCGTCGGCCGGCCTTTTCCTGGACCCACCGATGGCCGAGTCGGTGTCGGTGCTCTTTCCCGACGAGGAATCGTGGTGGCGCTGGTCGTGGTCCCACGGACAGCGCGCGTTCCTCGAACGTCTCGACGATTCGCAGGTCGACGCGTTCAAGGAACAGGCCTTCGCCGCGCTCCGATCCTTCCGCACGTCCGACGGCATCCCCCTCGAGCAACAGTTCCTCGTCCTGACCGCGAACACGTGATCGCGCCGCGACCGCAGTCGACTGCCCTCAGAGGAGCTCGGGGATGTCGACCTCGGTCGGTCCGGCAGGGGTATAGAACGCGGTCACGCGCGCCGGCACGCGCAGGCCGTCGCTGGTTTCATAGCGCTGCCGGATCGCTGGATGGTCGTTCGAGACGGTGAGCGCCGCGACCTCGTCGACGTAGGCGTCGCCGCCGGGTGTGTCACCCATGCGACCGAGGTCGCCCCAGCCGTCCCACGGCAGCATCTCCACCTTGTTCAACGCCGCGAGGTCGCGGGCGATGTTGCCGACGATGAACCACTGGCCCCACATGTCGAGAATGCCGAACGAGTCGCCGTTCTCCTGGCCCGCGCGACATCGTCGCCACGCATCGCCGGCCGGAAGGAACATTCCCGGCGGGAGATCCGTCGAGTCGGCCGTAAGCCCGACGACCCGGCGCTGCAGTTCGTCGAGTTGCGCGTCGAGCATGACCCAACGGCTTCCGTCCCAGTGCTCGACCACCCAGTGGTCGACCCACTTGCCGGTTTCGAAGTAACCGGCGAAACCGCAACGGGCACGGCTCGGTACGTGTGCGCGGCGCAGCAACGCAACCGTGAGCGTCGAGAAGTGGCGGCAGTTGCCCACGAAGCGGCTCCGCGGTTCACGCGGCTCGGTCAAGGGACGCCCGTCGATCTCCAGGATGCGTTCGAGCATCCCGGACGCGGCCCGCGTCTGGAGCTCGCCTTCGCGCTCGGGCGTGACCTCGACGTCGTAGGAGGCTGCCCAGAACGGGTGGACGACAAGACCCTGCACCACGGCCGCGACGGCGGCCGGATCCGAAGGCATCCCTGCCAACAGGTCGTCCAATTCGGCGAGCCCGGTCATCGGTCCGGGCTCGGCATAGAAGTCGATCTCGTCGCTCACCGTCGCCCCTCTTCGCCGACGCGTCCAGGCTGCCCGAAATGAACCGGCCGCACCAACCCTGCCGTCTGGGCCACATCGCCGCGCTACGTGGGAAGTGCTTCGACGACAACGAGGAAAGGCTAGAACGAGCCGCCGTCTACCCCGATGCGCTGGTTCGTCATGTAGCCGGCACGTTCGGAGACGACGAAGCGAACCGCGTCGGCGACCTCGTCCGGTGTGCATACATGCCCGAAGGGCGCGCCCGAGTCCATCGTCCGTATGTCGTCGACGCCCATCGCACCTTTCACCAGCCGGCGGCCCATCTCGGTGTCGACGAGACCGGGGGCGACGACGTTCACGTGGATGCCGTTGCGGCGCTCTTCTTTCGCCAACGTCGACGCCAGTGCTTCCAAGGCGGCTTTTGCCATGTTGTACGGCGCGGAGTTGGCACCCATGTGGAGCGTCGCCGCGCTGGAGATCATCACGATGTCGCCACGCGGCTGCGCGCGCATCGACGGCAGGGCGAGTTTGCTGCACGACCAGGCGCCGAACGCGTGCGTGCGGATGACGCGCTCGAGCTCCGCGGGATCGGTGTCGGCGACGGTCTGGCCGCGCGACGCGTTGCCGGCGTTGTTCACGAGGATGTCGATGTGCCCGAAGTCGGAGATCGCGGCGGTCACCATTGTCTCGCACTGCGCGAAGTCGTCGACCGAGGCTGCGTACGCGCGGGCGCGCCGTCCGAGCTTCTCGATCTCGGCGACCGTCTCCCGCGCGGACTCCTCGTCGCGCCGGTAATTGATCGCGATGTCGGCGCCGTCCTCGGCCAGGCCGAGCGCGATGGCCTTACCGATCCCCCGGCCACCGCCGGTCACCAACGCCACACGTCCGTCGAGGGTCACGATCGCTCCTACTCGTTGGTCAGTCGTCGGTCAGTCGGTGTCACTCGTCGGTGAACTTGGCCGGTCGCTTCTCGGCGAAGGCGGCCATCGCTTCGGTGAGGTCGCCGGTGAAGCTCGACAGGATCTGGGTGCGATTCTCGAGGTCGATCCCCGCTTGCAGGCTTCCGATCTCGAGTTGGCTCCACATGACTTCCTTCGTCATACGCACGCCGAAGGGGCTGTTGCCCACGATCAGCTCGGCGGTCTCCAGCGCGGACTCCACGACCTCGCCGTCGGGAACGACCCGCGTCACGAGTCCGATGCGGTCGGCCTCCGCGGCATCGATCAGCCGGCCGGTGAGCAACAGCTCGAACGCACGCGACGCGCCGATGAGCCGCGGGAGCATCCACGACACTCCGATGTCGCAACCCGACAGGCCGACACGGATGAACGCGACGTTGAAGCGCGCCGACTGCGCGGCAATTCGCACGTCGCTGGCGAGCGAGAGTGCGAGTCCGCCGCCGGACGCGGCGCCGTTGACCGCGGCGATGATGGGCTGCGGGAGCCCACGCATACGCGGAACGAGCCCCGCGATCATCTTCTGCACCGTCAGCCCGGCTTGTGCTCGACCCTGCTTCGCGGTCGACGGAGGGCTCGCACCTTCGGTCAGGTCGAGCCCGGCGCAGAATCCGCGTCCCTCCCCGGTGAGCACGACGACGCGATACGAGGGATCCGCTTCCAGCTCGTCGAACGCGTCGTAGAGCCCGCGGATCAGGCCGTAGTTCATGGCATTGAGGCGAGCGGGTCGGTTCAGCGTGAGCAGCGCGATGCTCGGCCGGACCCGCTCGAGGCGGACCGCCCCGTTCATGCCGTCGTTCATGCCGTCGTTCATGAGGTCATTCATGTCGCGGCTCCGTTGATCATCCGAGCTTGCTCTTCCCGATCCCACGTTTGGTTGCGAGACTCGCGGCGCGGTCGGCGAGTCTCGGCGATCCGAAACGCGTGCACCAATCGTCGAGCGCGGCCGTCGGGCCGCGCCACTCCCACTCGTCGACCTCGCCTACCGGTGCATCGAGCCGGAGCGTCGCCAACACCTTGAAGCGCGCCGCGACCTCTCGCCCCGCGGTCAGGGTCGCCGCGAGCCGGTCGGCGCCGCGTACGCCGACGATGTTCCACGCCTTCGGATCGTCCGGGATCGCCTCGATGTGGCGGTACCGGTCCAGAAGTGCCGCCGCGGTCTTGGCGCCGAAGCCCGGGAGGCCGGGGAAGCCGTCGGCGCTGTCCCCGACGAGCGCGAGCCAGTCGGGAATCGATTCGGGCAACACGCCGAACTTCTCGCGCACGCCCTCGGCGTCGAGCAGCACATCGCGCCGCCGGTCGAGCTGGAAGACCTTGCCTCCGACGCACTGCCCCATGTCCTTGTCGGGGGTGCAGATGATCACCCGGTCCACACGTGCGTCGTTCGCGGCGACGACCGCGGCCGCACCCAGCGCGTCGTCGGCTTCGAACTCGACCATCGGCCACACGGTCACGCCGAGCGCGCTCAATGCGTCCTCGAGAAGCGGGAACTGTGCCTTCAGCACCGGGTCGATGCCGTCTCCGTTCTTGTAGGTCTCCCAGAGGTCGTTGCGGAACGACTCGATCACATGGTCGCATGCGACGCCGATGTGGGTCGCGCCCTCTTCGAGCATCGTCATCATTGATGAGACCACGGCCCGGGTCGCGCCGAGCTCGACCCCGTCGTCGTCGCGATGACCCGGCCGCGGTGCCAGGAACTGGCGGAAGAGCTCATAAGTGCCGTCCACGAGATGTATCTGCACGCACGTCACACTAAGGAAGCGATCTCGGTGCTGCGATTCTCGGCGCGACGCCGGCGTGAGCTCCGAAGGCACTCTCGGGTGCGGCGCATGGACCCGGACGAGCGCATCAGCGGCGCTCGCCGAGTGGCGGGCGTCACTTCCGGTCCACTCGGCGGACGTCTCGGCCGACGAACTTCCTCGTGAATCGCGCACCC